>JAJRDF010000130.1 GCA_028678555.1 Methanomicrobiales archaeon | reverse complement strand
TCTTCCCTCTCGGGCCATATCGCCGAGGTCCGCGAGGATCCGTTCCAGGTGCGCCCAGGCCCCTGCCACGTCCAGATCATCGTCCATCCTTTCCCGGAATCCCTCTTCGAGGATCCTGAGAAGGATTGCCGCGCCGGAACCGTCTCCTTTCGCCCCGCGATTGCTATCCAGCGATGCTGCCATCTGCTGGACACGGGAGAGCCGGTCAGCCGTCTCCTTCAGGGTTTCCCGGTACAGGTCCTTCCGCTCCCGGTAGTGACCGTGGATGAGGAAGAACCGGATCTGCTCCGGCGTATACCCCTCGGCGAGGAGGGTGGCAGGACAGACGATATTCCCCCGGCTCTTGGACATCTTCTTCCCGCCGATGAGCAGGTGCTCCCCGTGGAGCCAGAACGATGCGTAGGGCTTGTCAGTGAGGGATTCCATGATGGCCAGGACGTAGTCATGGTGCCGGGCCAGGTTGTCGATGCCCCCCGCATGGATATCGATGGAGGGACCAAGGAACGGGAGGATCGTGGCAGGGTCCTGCACGTTCCAGGACGGCCTGCCTCTGCCGACAGGGGTCTCCCACACTGCCGTGTCGCCCTTCCGTTCCCCGTGCCAGAGGATGAAGTCGCCATAGTTCCACCGGACTCCCGGGTAGGTATCCTTCCGGAACCGCCTCCGCTTCTCCGGCCAGCGGGAGAGGTCGATCCGGGCCAGCCTCCCGAAGCCCCGGTACTTCATCGGCTCAAAGAAGATGTCCCTCCCGTCCCGGTACGCAAAGCCCTTCTCCAGCAGTGCCTGAATGATTGCGACTGCCTCTTCCACAGTCGTGGAGGACCGGGGGTTGTACGTGGGCGGGTGGATTCGCAGCATCCGCGCCTCCTCGTGGAACCGGGCAGCGACCGCGTCCGTCAGGTCCTGCAGGGAGACGCCCCGCCGTTCTGCCTCGGCGATGGCCTTGTCTTCCACGTCGGTGAAGGGGAGCACGCGGTCCACCCGGTACCCAAGGTACTGGAGGTACCGGTGCAGGACATCCTCGTACAGGAAGGTCCGGTAATTGCCCAGGTGGGGGGGCTGGTAGATGGAGGGTCCGCAGGTGAAGAACCGGACGATCCCCGGTTCCCGCGGGGTGAAGGGCTCCTTCATACGGGTGAGGGTATTGTACAGCTGCAGCATCGGATACCCTGTCACTCCCTCGGGAGCGAATGGCAGTCCCTGGCACTGCCGCACGAGACGGCGGCGGCGCTGACCGCCTCCGCCACGCGCCGGGCTACCTTCCGGTCCAGCACGGACGGCAGAATCCGCCCGCGGGTGGGGCGTTTCACGCAGGTGGAAAGGGCATGAGCGGCGGCCATCTTCATCTCGCTCGTGATCTCGCGGGCGCAGGCGTCGAGAGCTCCCCGGAAGATCCCCGGGAATGCAAGCACGTTGTTCACCTGGTTCGGGTAGTCGCTCCTCCCAGTGGCAACGACACCGGCCCCGCCCTCCCTGGCCTCTTCGGGCATGATCTCGGGGACCGGGTTGGCGAGAGCAAAGACAAATGGATCCCGTTCCATGGAGCGGACCATCCCGGGTGTCACGAGGGCCGGCGCCGAGACGCCGATGAAGACATCTGCCCCTTCCATGGCATCCGCAAGACTCCCGGTACGATTCTCCCGGTTTGTCTCGTGGGCGATGATGTACTTGTACTTGTTCTTGTAGAGATCGTCCCTCGCCCGGTGGATGATCCCCTTCCGATCGCACATGATGATGTTCCGCACCGACCGGCAGACGCGCTGGTCGTACCCCAGGCACCGGAGGAGCCGGAAGATGGCGAATCCCGCCGCCCCGGCCCCGCAGATGGCGAGGGTGAGATCCTCCATCTCCCGCCCGGTCGCCCGGCAGGCGTTCATGAGGGCGGCGAGGACCACCACCGCGGTACCGTGCTGGTCATCGTGCATGACCGGGATGCCGATCCCCTGGAGCGCTTCCTCCACCTCAAAGCTCTTGGGGGCTGCGATGTCCTCCAGGCAGATACCGCCGAAGATCGGAGCGATATTCTTTACGTTTTCCACGAAATCAGTGTGGTATCCCTCGAAGCAGATGGGGAAGGCATCCACACCGCCGAATTCCCGGAAAAGGAGGGCCTTCCCCTCCATCACCGGGATGGCCGCATAGCCGCCGATGTTGCCCAGGCCCAGCACCGCGGAGCCATCGGTGACGATGGCCACCGTATTGGACTTCATGGTGTAGAGATAGGCGAGGTCCCGGTCCTCCTGGATCTCCCGGCAGACCTGGGCCACCCCCGGGGTGTAGACCCGGGAGAGGTCCTTCAGGGTCCGGACAGTGATTTTGGGCCGGATCTCGATCTTGCCCCGCAGCCGCCGGTGCAGTTCCCGTGATTCCCGGTAAATCTGGTCGTCCCTTCCGGTCATCTTCCCTCCTAGTCCTGGCGGGCCGTCGCCTCCGTGAGCCTGGTCACGTTGCCCTCGGTGAAGAAGCCGTCGAAGCCCCCGTACCGGTGGATATACTCGGTGACCAGCATCGTGTGGGGGGATGGCCGGGTGAAGATCTGGTGGATCCCCTCTTCCTCTGACCCGGCCAGGCCGTCCAGGAACGCGAGGCCACCCCGTTCCATGGCAGCGATGGTCTCACGGATCGCCTCCGTGCGGAAGGCCAGGTGGTGCACCCTCGGGCCGTACCGGTGGATGAACGCCTCAGTGGGGCCGGTGGTGGCCTCGTCATGGAAGGGGGAGATCCCCGAGGTGAAGACCATGGTAAAGTCCTCCGGGTTCCGCCGGACGACGGACGTAAGGGAGTTCTGGCTCTCCACCGGAATGGCGAATGAAAACCGGTACCCGGTGAGGGAGAGGAACTCCAGGATCGCCCGGTCCCGCTCCCCGGCCCGCACCCGGGTAGCGGCATGGTCCAGGGGACCCACATGCTGCAGGTGGGGGAGATCCGGTTTCTGTGGGAGCCCCTCCAGGGGGGTAGAATTGTCAGGCTGGTACTCACCCCGGAATCCTTCCTCCCACTCGATGAAACCCAGCGAGTTCCCGGTATACAGGGAGGGGTACGTCTGGATGAACCGGTACCGGTCTGCGGTAAGGATCTCCGGGGAGAGAAACCGCACTCCCCGTTTTCTCTGGATAGCCACGTACTCCTCCAGGTCCTGTACCGGGAAGACCAGCGTCTCCAGCCGGGTGGAGGGGAGCTTCCGGGCCCGCGGGGCGGTGTTCAGGGCAGAGAAGGCAGGGTGGGGAGCCGGGCGGGCCTGGAGGATAATGTCTGCGGAGCCCTGGCACCGGAGAACGGCGGCCTGGAGAAACCCCCCGTCGCGGAACCCACACCCGGGAGAGTATCCCGTGGTGGCCAGCAGTTCCTCCACAGCCCCCGGGAAATGACCGGGTTCGGTGGAGATGATCACGGCCGCCAGGTTGTCCACCAGATCGTCAATCCCTGTGTCCTTCTGCTCCTGTTCCACGCGGCGGGCCATCTCCCTGAGCCGGGCATCGGTGTTCCCGAAGGAGGCCTCCTGCATCGGCATGGCGTACGTAACCTTGGATGGATCCCGTACATAGAACTTCCCCGCTGGCCGAGCAAAATCTGCCATGGCCCGGGGCTTATATATAGATCCTCCTGCACCCGTACAGTACCACACGACGCGTGGGGAGGGGTGAACCTGTGGCGCAGTGGCAGTGTCAGGTATGCCAGTACATTTACGATGAGGAGAAGGGGGAACCGAGGACAGGAACGCCGCCGGGGACGCGCTTTGCCGACCTCGCGGAGGACTGGCTCTGCCCGGTCTGCCAGGCAGGGAAGGATGCCTTTGTCAGGATCGGCGAGGGGAAGCCTGAACCGGCCCCCGGAACCACGGTCAGCGATGTGATCATGGCCGCCCTCGCCGTCTGGGGTGTTGCGCTCGTCTTCGGCATCCCGGGGACCTCCTCCCTGGGCCTGGTCGACGCGGTGCGCAAACGACCTGAGATGCGGTACATCGTCGTGCGGCACGAGGAGAACGCGGCCCTGGCCGCATCGGCATACCACAAGCTGACCGGGGGCATCGCCGCCTGCCTGACCATCGCCGGGCCGGGGGCCAGCAACCTGGCGACGGGCCTCTACGATGCCAAGGAGGACTCGGCTGCCGTCATCTCCCTGAACGGGCAGGTGGAGATGCAGTACTCGGGCCCCGGGGGATTCCAGGAGATCGACCAGGACGCCTTCTTCCGGCCCGTCACCGTCTTCAACAACACCCTCGCGGATCCGGCCATGACGATCCCCCTCGTGACGAAAGCCCTCCGGCACGCAGTCCTGCAGAGGGGAGGGGTGTCTCCCAGCTCTCAGTACCGAATGATGTCCAGAAGATGGCCCACGCCGGTGCAGTGTGCGGCCGGGAATCGTGTATCCCGAACGACGCCATCCTCCCGCCGGAAGTGGAGATGGCCCGGGCGGCGGCCCTCATCGACGGGGGGAAGAGGCCGGTAATCCTGGCAGGCTGGGGGGCCTTTCCCTTCGCACCCCAGGTGGCTGCGCTCGCGGAAAAGATCTCTGCACCCATCCTCACCACCTTCCGGGCCAAGGGGATCCTCCCTGAGGGGAACCCGGCAGTGGTCTCGGTGCTGGGTACTGTCGGTACGCCCGAGGCCCGGGCCCTGGCCTCGGAGGCGGATCCCCTGATCGCCCTCGGCGTCGGATTCTCGAAACAGACCCATGTTCCCGTGGACAGGCCCATGGTCCAGGTGGACCTGGACCCTATGAAGCTGGGGAAGGGGGACCGGGCAGTGAACCTCTGGGGGAACTGCGGGACGGTGATCCCGCTGCTCACGGCACGGGTCCGGCCCCGGAAGGACGGGGCCATGGCCGACCGCGCTGCCTCCAAGAAGAAGGAGATCACAGCCCGCCGGGAAAAGGAGGCCGATGACCGGGCGGTCCCCATCCGGCCCCCCTACCTGATGAAGGTTCTCTCTGACGTGATCCCGGAGGATGCCGTCATCTCCATCGACGTGGGCGAGAACGGCTGGTGGTTCGGCCGGAACTTCGTCATGAAACGGCAGCGTTTTGTGATGTCCGGTTACCTGGCCACCATGGGATTCGGCCTTCCCGGCGCCATTGCGGCCAAGCTGGCATATCCCGGGAAGACCGTGTTCTGTATCACCGGTGACGGCGGATTCGCCATGGCCATGGCCGAGGTGGCCACCGCGGTGAAGTACCGGCTCCCCATGGTGATCGTGGTGCTGAACAACCACGAGCTGGGGATGATCCGGGTGGAGCAGGAGACCGAGCACTACCCCGTCTTCGCCACCGATCTCCTGAACCCGGACTTTGCCGCGTACGGGAAGGCCTGCGGCGGGGAAGGCATACGGGTGGAGCGGCCGGAGGAGCTGAAACCTGCGATCCTGAGGGCCATGGGAATCGATCTCCCTGTCATCGTGGACGTGGAGACGGATCCCCGGCGGTTCGTCTGAGATCCCACCTCCTGACGAGGGGGGACGATCCCGCGAACGCACTCACCCTTTTTGCCTCCCTATCCCCATGATGACGATGAAGGCTCCATGACTGGTCTGCCGACAGGAACCGGAAAAGGTCCCCAGTCTCCGGAACGCGCCCTCCTCTCCGAACTGGATAGGTGGCGTTCCGCCATCGCCCGGAACGCTGCCCTCCGGAACCCGGTCCTCAGGTCATGGGAACTGAATGCATTCGTCCATGGGATCATGAACCAGTGCCTGTATCTCCGGATCTGCGGGGACCGGGGCCTCATCCCTTCAGGAACCCTCAGGGATATCGCCCCTTCGACGGGAATCCGGGAACGGATCTCTTCGCTCTTCCTGGACGAAGAAGCTACCTCTCCCCTGGCCCTCTTTGCCTGCACCCGGGAAGAAGATCAGGCAGCATCGGCCTGGGAAACCGTGCTGGACGATCGGGTCCTCCGTGGTTTCCTGGAAGCCCTCTCTTCCCCGGCTGTTCCCTGCGACTTCCGGGTATTCCCTGTCGTGAAGCTGGCCGGGGTCTACCGGGCGTTCTTCCGGAAGGAGATCCGGCTGATGGGGGGACACCGGGCGGTCCTGGAAGAGACCGCCGCGGCAAAGGGGGCAGGAGGATATCCGCCTCCCCCGGAGGCTGCACGGGATTACCTGGTGGCCCGGACGCTGGAGGGAACGGCAGGGGAGAGAAGTGCAGATGATGCTGCCCTCATCCGCGTCCTGGACCCTGCCTGCGGTCCAGGACATCTCCTGCTCCTCTCCTGCCACCATCTCCTGAGCCGGTACAGGAACTCTCTCACCGACGGAAAGGTTGCCCCCCGGGGCCAGGGTCCGGTGGAACGGCTCCGCATCCTGGGCTCGCTCTTTGGCGTAGACCCGGATCCCCGGGCCGTTGAGGTGACCCGGATGCTTCTCCTCCTCGGAGCCCTGGAGGGAAGGGAGGGAGACCACGGGCTTGCGCCCGGCACGGATCCCGTACTCCTCGGCCGTGTGCTGAGGGAACAGATCCGTTGTGGGAATGCGGTGATCGGCCCGGGATACGGGGAGGAGACGTTTCCCCGCCCATCCCCCCGCAGGGTCAGGGAGCAGGGGATCCCCATGGACTGGGCTGCTGCATTCCCCGCGGTAACAGGATCAGGCGGGTTTGACGTGGTGGTGATGGAACCCCCGACGCACCATCCCGGCACAGAACCGGGCCTGCGCAGGTACCTGCAGCAGCACTTCCAGGCCTATCATGACGATGCGGACATGGCCGTCTATCTGATGGAACGGGGGATCTCCCTGATCAGATGTGGGGGAACATTCGCGTCTCTGACACCGGACCGGTGGCTCCGGGCCAGGTACGGTGGGCCGCTCCGGAAGATCCTCTCTACGCTCCAGATGGAGGAGATCGTCCTCGTTACGGCGGGAACGGGGGGTACAGGGGAGGGAA
>JAJRDF010000129.1 GCA_028678555.1 Methanomicrobiales archaeon | reverse complement strand
AGGGGTGGCAGGATGCCATCTATCCCTGGGACGTGCTGAAGCTGAACCGGAGCCTGCTGGCACGGGTGGAGCCCCAGAAAGGCGGCCGGATCCATGGATCCGTCATCTTCTCGGGGACCGTGAGGGTGGGCGAGGGGACCACGCTCGGCCCCCACACCACCCTCCAGGGGCCGGTGGTCATCGGTGATGACTGCCAGATCGGGCCCGGCTGCTGCATCATGCCCCACACCTCCATCGGGTCCCGGGTCCGGATCGAGCCCTTCACCCTGGTGTCGGGTTCCCTCCTCATGGACGATGTCTCCGTCGGGTCCCACTCCCACCTCCAGGATGCGGTGGTGGGAGAGGGGTGCTCCCTCGCCGATCACACGAGCACTGTCCGGGACGAGAGCCTCTTCTCCATCGAGGGCAAGGTGCAGAAAGCTGCCTTCGGGGCAGTGCTGGGGGACCGGGTCACGGCCGCCCCCTTCACCGTCTTCCGGAACTGCGTGGTGGGCAATGGGGTCTCCCTCCGCTCCGGGCGGGTGATCACGTCGGTGGTCCCTGACGGGACCCTGGTGATGTAGGATGTGCGGGATCGTCGGCTACGTGGGCAGGCGCACGGCGGCGCCGCTGCTCGTGGAGGGGCTGCGGAAGCTGGAGTACCGGGGCTATGACTCCTACGGCGTGGCCACCCTCCACCGCAGCGTCTCGGTGCTCAAGAAGAGCGGCCGGATCCCCCCGGATGCCAGCCTGGGGAAGAGGATGAAGGGGAAGATCGGGATCGGGCACACCCGGTGGGCGACCCACGGCGAGCCCAGCGACCGCAACGCCCACCCCCACACCGACTGCACGGGAAAAATTGCGGTGGTGCACAACGGCATCATCGAGAACTATGCCGGGCTCCGTAAGGAACTGGAGGAACGGGGGCACCGGTTCCGGTCTGATACTGATACCGAGGTGATTGCGCATCTCGTCGAGGAAGCATTCCGGCCCGGGAAACTGCAGGAGGCGGTGGAGCAGGCCCTCACCCGGCTGGAGGGGTCCTACGCGATCCTCGTCATTGCCCAGGACGAGCCCGGGATCGTTGCTGCACGGAAGTCCAGCCCCCTGGTGCTGGGGATCGGCGACGGTGAGACCCTCGCCGCATCGGACATGACCCCCCTCCTCGAATACACCGAGCGGGTGATCTTCCTCGAGGATGGCGACGTGGCCACGCTAAGGGAGGGGGAGATCACCATCTGCTGCAACGGCACCTCCGTCCAGCGGCCGGTGGAGCAGGTCACCTGGTGCCTGGACGATGTGAAGAAGGGGGGATTCCCCCACTTCATGTTAAAGGAGATACACGAGCAGCCGCAGGTCTTCTACGAGACGGTCCGGTCAGTGGATGTCCGGGAGATGGCCATCCAGGTCCGCTCCTCCCCCTGGCTCACCCTCATCGGCTGCGGGACCTCCTACCATGCAGGCCTCGTGGCCAAGTACCTGCTGGAGGAGCATGCCGGTATCCCCGTGAGGGTGGAGATGGGGTCCGAGTTCAAGTACTATGCCCCCCCGGTCCGGGGCCTGGTGGTGGGGATCACCCAGTCCGGGGAGACAGCCGATACGCTCACCGCCCTCCAGAAGGCGAGATCCTACAACTGCCCCACGGCTGCAGTGACGAACGTGGTGGGATCCTCGGTGACCCGCCTCGCCGACCACGTGCTCTACACCCGGGCCGGGCCCGAGATCGGCGTGGCCGCCACCAAGTCCTTCACCGCGCAACTGGCCGTCTTCCTCCAGCTGGCCAGCCGGCTCTCGGACGGGGCACTGGACGACGCGATCGGCACCGCCCACCTGGCCATCGGTGACGCCCTCCGGACGGAGCTGGATGATGCCGTGGGCCTCTGCACCGGCGCAAAGGACATCTTCTATGTGGGGAGGGGACCCTTCTACCCGGTGGCGCTGGAAGGGGCGCTGAAGATGAAGGAGATCTCCTACATCCATGCCGAGGGGTACCCCGCGGGGGAGCTGAAGCACGGCCCCTTCGCGCTGCTCACCCCGGAGACCCCGGTGGTCGCCATCGCCCTCCCCGGCCCCACCTATGCGGCCATGATCTCCAATGTGAAGGAGATGAAGGCCCGGCAGGCCCCGGTCATCGGCATCGGTGCCACCGGTGACACGGAGATCGCCGAAATCGTGGACGTGTTCCTGCCCCTCCCGGATGGCCCGGAACCCGTGCCCCTCCTCACCTCCACCGTGATCCTGCAGCGCCTCGCCTACCACACGGCGGACGCGCTCTCGCGGGATATCGACCGGCCCAGAAACCTGGCCAAGAGCGTGACCGTCGAATGACAGCATATGGAGTGAACAGGGTTGGCCCCGGCGCCCGCATCTTCGAACCGGTGACGCTGGGATTCCCTTCCCGGGAACGGCTGGGATCCTCATCCTTCCCCGGTGTCACCATCGGGAAGGACGCAGTGATCCGCTCAGGATCGATCCTCTACAGTGACGTCGTGATCGGCGACGGGTTCCAGTGCGGCCACGGGGTCCTGATCCGGGAACATACCACCATCGGGGATCGGGTGGCGGTCGGTACCGGCACGATCATCGAGGGCTTCACCGACATTGGGGACGATGTCCGGATGCAGTCCCTGGTCTTTGTCCCTACCCATACGGTCATCGGGAACGGCGTCTTTCTCGGGCCCCACGCGGTGCTGACCAACGACCGCTATCCCCCAACCGGGAAACCGGAGCTTCGTGGCCCCATTCTGGAAGACCGTGCGGTGATCGGCGCCAACACCACCATCCTCCCCGGGATCACCATCGGGAAGGGGGCGGTGGTGGCGGCGGGGGCCGTGGTGACCGCCGACGTGCCGCCCCGGACGATGGCGGTGGGGGTCCCGGCCCGGATCCGGGACCTGCCGGGGGTGTACGGGCCGTGACGATCCGGATCCCCATCGCCCGCCCCCTGATCGGCCCGGAGGAGATGGATGCGGTGCGGCGGGTGATGGAGAGCGGGAACCTGGCCCAGGGGGAGGCGGTGGCCGCCTTCGAGCGGGAGTTTGCCGCGTTCTGCCGCGTGAAGCACGCCATCGCCGTGAACAACGGGACGGCGGGGCTCCACGCGGCGCTCCTGGCCGCCGGGGTCGGCCCGGGCGACGAGGTGATCGTCCCCTCCTTCACGTTCATTGCCACGGCGACCTCCGTCTCCATGTGCGGGGCCATCCCCCGCTGCGTGGACGTGGAGGACCGGAGCTTCAACCTGGACCCGGAGGCGGTGGAGAGGGCGGTGACGCCAAAGACCCGGGCCGTCGTGGGGGTGCACCTCTTCGGCCAGCTCTGCGACGTGGCAGCCATCTCCGGGATCTGCGAGGAGCATGATCTCGCCTTCGTCGAGGACGCGTGCCAGGCCCACGGTGCCACCTGGACAGGCCTCCCCGCCGGGTCCTTCGGAGATATGGGGTGCTTCTCCTTCTATGCGACGAAGAACATGACCACGGGGGAGGGGGGCATGGTGACCACCGATTCGGACGAGCTGGCCGCGGCGGTGCGCCTCCTCATCAACCATGGGCAGAGCCGGAAGTACCTGCACACCCGCCTGGGCTACAACTACCGGCTGACGGACGTGGCAGGAGCGATGGGGCTCGTGCAGCTCCGGAAGCTCCCTGCCATGAACGATGCCCGGGTGAAGAACGCCGGGTACCTGGATGCTCACCTCCGGCGTGATGGGATCCTGATCCCCCGGCGGAAGGCAGGGTTCTCCCACGTGTATCACCAGTACGTGGTCCAGGTGACCCCGGAGTTCCCGCTGACCCGGGATCGCCTGGCCCAGTACCTGGGGGAGAAGGGGATCGGGACCGCGGTCCACTACCCGATGCCGATCCACCGGCAGCCGCTGTACGGGGAGATCGCGCAGGGAGGACCGTGCCCGGTCTCCGAGCGCCTCTCCGGGACCGTGCTCTCCCTGCCGGTCCACCCCGGCGTCAGCGGGGAGGATCTCGCGTTCATCGCGGAAACTGTGAACGGAGCGTGATCAGATATGGATGTGGGTGTCATCGGTGTCGGAATGATGGGGCGGAACCATGCCCGGGTGTACGCGGAGCTCCGGGCGGTGGACCGCCTCCTGGTCCAGGACCTGAACCGGAAGGCGGCGGAGGAGATGGGGAAAATGCACGGGGCCACGGTCTGTGATACGGTCGAGGACCTTCTGCAGGAAGCAGACGCCGTCTCCATCTGCGTCCCCACGCCCCACCACCTGAAGGTGGCAGAGGCGGCGGCAGACGCCGGCGTGCACATGCTGATCGAGAAGCCCATCTGCGCCACCGCGGCTCAGGGGAAGAGACTCCTCGCGATGCTCCCCCGGGGCCTGACCGTGGGGATCGGGCACATCGAGCGGTTCAAC
>JAJRDF010000128.1 GCA_028678555.1 Methanomicrobiales archaeon | reverse complement strand
CAGCTGGCGGTCATCCTCCGATCGGCAGACCCGGACCCACTCTTCCGGGTAGGTGAAGTCAGTGACCGGATCCCGCATTGCCCCGCTCCGCAAAGAGGGTGATGATCTCGTTCATCGCCGCGACGGCTACCGGGGTACCCCCCCGGGTCCCCTCGGTGGAGATGGAGGGCACCGAGAGCGTCCTGAGAAACGCCTTGGACTCGGCGGCATTCACAAACCCCACGGGAGTCCCGATGACAACAGCGGGTTTCCTCCCGTTCCGGACCAGGTCGCAGACCACCTGCAGGGCGGACGGGGCGTTCCCGATGACCACGATGGCCCCGTCCAGCCGGGGGGCGAGGGCCAGGAAGCCGGCCGACGTCCGGGTGATGCCGCGGCTCTTCGCCAGGTCGGCCCCTTGGTCCAGGGCCACGCAGATCCGGCTCCGGTGACCCTTCTTCTGGATGCCGGTGGTCACCATCCGGATATCGGCCAGGATCGGAGCACCCCCGTCCAGGGCGGTGAGGGCCGCGGGCACCGGCCCGTTTCGGAACCGGAGCAGGTCGGCCATGGCATAGTCCCCCACGGCGATGGCGCACCGCTGCCGGATCCGGTCCTCCACCGTCGCGTTTCCCACCGCGGCCCGGGCCATCATCCGGCTCCGCTTCGAGATCCGGTACCCTTCGGGCGTATCGGCGCCCGGGTCAGTATAGGTACTTCCGGTGGTATCCCCGTGGCGTGATGATTCCCCTGACATCCTCTCCACTCCTCCAGAACCTGCTCTCCTCTCCTCCCACGATCACGGTGCTGTGCATGTCCACCCGGTCCTCCAGGTCCCCGATATCTGCCAGGGTGGAGAAGAGGCACTCCTCCCCCTCGCGGAAGGCGTTTTTCACGACCGCGACCGGGGTCTCCCCGGGCCGGTGCCGCCTGGCGATGGCCATGGCCCGGCCGAAATTGCCGGGCCTGCCCCGGGACCGGGGGTTGTACAGCACCACCGGGATCCCCATCCCGAACGCGGTGTCCAGCCGGGCTTCGATGACCTCCCGGGGCGTCAGGAGGTCCGAGAGGGAGATGACTGCGAAATCCCCCGAGAGGGGCGATCCCGCCAGGGATGCTGCAGCCGTCGCCGCCGTGACCCCGGGCACCACCTCCACCGGTATCGCGAGACCGGACCGTTCCAGCACCTCCAGGACGATACCGGCCATGCCGTACACCCCCGGGTCCCCGCCGCTTACCATGGCGACGGTGTGGGAGGCGGCCAGCTCCACCGCCTCCTTCGCCCGCTCCACCTCCTTCCCCATGGAGGACTCCCGTACCTGCTTTCCGGCGAGCAGGGGGCGGATGGCCTGCAGATAGGTCCGGTTGCCCAGCACGTACTCCGATGCCCGGATGACGGCCTGTGCCCTCCCCGTCATCTGGTCCAGGGGGCCCGGGCCGGTCCCCACCACGTACAGCTTCCCCCTTCCTTCACCGGGCGATGGCAATGGTCACCCTCCCGTGGCTCTCCTTTGCCCTCACCAGCTCCTTCCTCCGCGAGATGGCGAGGGCGCACGGCTCCGCGACACCGGGGAGGCCCAGGCGCACCGCGCGGGAGGGGGAGGGGGCAGGCTGCCGCAGGATCGCCGCGTCATCCAGAAAGATCAGGCTCCCCCCCAGATCGACGATGGCATCGATGAGCCCCTTCTCGTGGGCTTTCCTGGCGGTAGTGGCGTAGGCCTGCACCTGGTCGGTCCGGATCCCCGCGCCGGAGCAGGAAGTGGTGATGGCTTCCAGGACCTCACCCTTCCGGACACCCCGCCGGCACCCCACCCCCACCGCGTACTCCCCCTGCCGGACCAGCACCGAGACACCCGGCGAGGCGATGACAACGGCAGGGCCTTCAACCGCGTGGACCGGGACGTCCCGGTCCAGCAGCGCCGCGTTCACGGAGCGGGTGGAGTCCCGGTTCACCACCGTCGTGCCTGTGGCACGGGCCGTCTCCTCGACGGAGATCCGGCCGGTGGCCTCGGTGGCCGTCGTGATCACCGGTACCATCCCCATCCCCGCGAGCCGGCGGGCCAGCTCGTTAGCTCCGTGGTGGCCTCCGGTGAGCGGGATGGCGTACCGGAGGTCAGGGCTTACCACGACAACAGCGGGATCGGACCACTTGTCCGAGAGGAGGGGGGCCAGCTGGCGCACCGCGATACCTGCTGACATCAGGGCCACAATCCGGCGGTACCGGGGGAAGACCTCCCTGAAGATCTCGCGGGAATAGGTACGCCGATCAGCCCCCAGGAACGATGCCACCCGGGCCGCATCCTCTGCAAAGTGGGGCAGGGCGATGACGACAGTATCGGGGCCGGAGGCCGCCGTGACACTCATGAGTACAGCACCGACCTCCGCCGTTCCCTGGATCCGGGATCCACGACACCGCCGATGATCAGGAGCGCGGTCTTTGTGATCCCGGCTGCCCTCGCCCTGGCCGCCACATCAGCGACGGTCCCCCTCACGATCTTCTGGTCCGGCCAGGAGGCGTGGTACACCACCGCGGCGGGGGTGGTGGGGGGGCACTCCACCCGCGAGAGGACCTCCTCCATCCGCTCGGTGCCCAGGAAGATGACAAGGGTGGCCCGGTGGCGGGAGAGCTCCCGGATTTCATCCTCCTCCAGGGTCTTTCCGGCCGGCCGGGCCACGATCAGTGCCTCGGCCACGTCCTTCAGGGTCAGCTGGATCTGGAGGGCTGCCGCCGCGGCGTTCATGGAGGAGACGCCGGGCACGATCACCACGTCGATCCCCTGTGCGCGGAGTCCGTCGATCTGTTCAACGATGGCCCCGAAAAGGGAGGGATCGCCGGTGTGGAGGCGCACAACGGTTTTCCCTGCCCTGATGTGCTCCGCCATCAGGTTCACCAGATCCTCGAGGTGCATGCCGTGGCTGTTCACCTTCACCGCCGCCGGCGACCGGGCGACGAGCGCCATGCTCACGAGCGATCCGGTATACACCAGCACGTCGGCAGAGCGGAGGAGATCGAGACCACGGACGGTGATCAGGTCAGGATCGCCCGGGCCTGCTCCCACGATGTACACCGGCTCCATGTCACCGCCTCGCGAGGAGGATGCTGAAGTAGTCGCTCTCCTCGGGGAGATCATCCCCGCGGTACACCTGCATCCCCTCCAGGTACATCCGTTCCACCAGGATAAAGGTCCGGTAACCCTCCTCCCGGAGCCGTGCCGCCATCTCCCGGGGCCTCCTGACCTTCAGCAGGATCCGGTCCGAGGGGGCAGGCCCGTCGGAGACGGTGAACCCCCCGGAGAGGTCAATCCCGGCGACCGATGCCGCCGCTGTCAGGGAGGAGACCCCCGGTACCGTGGTGATCCCGATGGCGGGCCACCGCTCCCGGACCACCTCGGCGAGGCGTGAGAAGGTGGAGTATACGCAGGGATCACCCAGGAGCGCAAAAACGGCCAGGCCCCGGAGGGCGTGGGGTGCGATCCGGTCTGCGTTCTCCTCCAGGCACCGCCGGATGCGGGCCTCCCCTCCCGACATGGGGAACTCCAGCACCTCGGGATCCCGGTAGGGTTCCACCAGCTTCCGGGCAATTTCACCGGGAACAAAGACCCGGTCCGCCTCCGCAAGCAGCCTGGCAGCCCGGAGGGTCAGGAGCTCCGGATCGCCCGGGCCCAGCCCCAGCCCGACGAGCATCAGCACTTCCCCCCCACGATCACGTACACCGGATCCTCGGCACAGAACCGGTACCCGCCGGCCAGGGGGGAGGACTTGGCCACCTGCACCTGCACCGCTTCGCGGAAGATCCCCAGCCGCTGGAGGGTCTCCACCGCTTCCTGCAGCGTGGAGAGGAGGACCGCGTTCACCACGATCCTTCGGTCCACGAGATCCGCGAGATGCCCGAGGACCCGGGAGAGATCCCTGCTCCCGCCCACGAACGCGCAGTCAAACCCCTCATCCTGATCCTGGAGGAAGGAGTGGGCATCGCTGTGGAAGAACTGGATGTTCTCCACCCTTGCTGCGGCGGCGCGGCCCCGGGCATGGGTGATGGCCTCGGCCCTCCGGTCTATCGCATATACCTGCTTTACGTGCCGCGCCGCCTCCAGGGAGACACGTCCGGTGCCGCACCCCACGTCCAGGAACCGGTCACCCCTGCGGAGCTCCAGCTTGAAGAGGTCAATGGCCAGCACCTCGTCCCTGGTGGGTCCTCCCGGGAGATCCATGGATATGACTAAAATAAAGTTGTCTTAAGGTATTATCATTTGTTTTAGCGGCTCCCCCTCCCTGGAAAGACACCGTCACCTGCAATGGGATCAGCGGGGGTGGGGAATCCCCTCTGCCACGGGCGTGGTTCCTCTTCCCCTCACAGCATCAGTGGCTCGAACTGTGCCGTACCTACCTT
>JAJRDF010000127.1 GCA_028678555.1 Methanomicrobiales archaeon | reverse complement strand
CCTCTTTTTTTTTCAGGCCGTTGAAATCGGCGTTTCTCATCGGATCCGCCATGGATCATCGGCCATTTCCCTCCTGCTTCCCTCCCGTGGCAGGGTTTCCACCGGGTTTGTATCGGGAGGGCATCCGTTTCAAAAGGCCTAAATATGCCAAGAATGCTTAGGAAACGTGAGGTTTTCCCCCATGAAGTTCGCAACCGTTCTCATCTCCCTCATCCTGATTGCCGGTATCGCCGGTATGGCGTGCGCCCAGAATGAAACACCCGTGGTAACACAGCCCATCGCCACGGAAACACCCGTGGTAACACAGCCCATCGCCACGGAAACGCCCATTGTGACCAACCCCATCGTAATCCCAACAGAGGAGCCGTTCGAGACACCCACCCCGCTCCCCACGGACACGCCCCCGGCCCCCGGGTCCCAGAAGGGATACTTCTCCCTGAACTCGGTCCCCTCGGGCGCTGATACCTACTTCAACGGGATCTACCAGGGCGAGACCCCGGTGGTTGTGGAGGTCTCCACGACCGGCAATCCCAGCCACCTCATCCAGATGAACCGGGAAGGCTACGAGCCCTGGGAAACGGTCTACAACGGCAACCCGGGGCCGGGCCAGACCATCCCCATCACGGCGACACTCACCCCCAGCGCCCAGACCGGGAGCATCTACGTCACCTCCAGCCCGTCCGGGGCCACGGTCTTCCTTGACGATGTCACGACTGCCACCACGCCCTACACCTTCAGCAATGTCCCCGTCGGCACCCACACGGTATCCATCCACCTGTCCGGCTACCAGGATTTCATCACCTCGGTGAGCGTCCAGAAGGGTGTCACCGCCCAGGTCTCCGCCACCCTGAAGCCTGTCGAATCCACCGGGTCCGTCTCCATCAGCTCCTCACCCAGCGGTGCATCGGTCTACGTGGACACCGTCTACCGCGGGGTCACCCCGATCGTGGTAGGGAGCCTCTACGTCGGAACCCACGGGGTAACCCTCGTCAAAGCGGGGTACAAGGACTGGCAGCAGTACTTCAACGTGGCGGCCGGGACCACCACGTACATCAACGCCCAGTTGGCGGCCGATCCTGCCCCCCAGTACGCGACCGTGAGCCTCACTTCGGATCCCCCGGGAGCTTCGGTGTACGTCGACGGGGTCTACAAGGGCACGACCCGTTCGGGGAGCCCCCTTGTCTCCACCCAGGCGATACCCGGGACTCACACCCTGCTCCTCACCAAGGCCGGTTACCAGGACTACAGCACCACCGGTACTGTGGTTGCCGGCAAGAACTATAATCTGGATATCACCCTCAACCCGGTCCCGAACCCGACCACTGGCGCCATCTCCGTCAACTCGGCCCCCACCGGTGCCCAGGTATACGTGAACAACCTCTTCCGGGGCTACTCGCCCCTCACGGTTGACAGCCTCACCCCCGGTATGTACACGGTCGTCCTGAAACTCGACGGGTACCAGGACTGGCAGTCAGCAGCCACGGTCACCGCGGGAAAGACCGCCCAGATCTCGGCCACCCTGATCCCGAAGACGGCCCCCACCCCGGCACCGACCCCGACCCCCGGCTTCTCGCCGGCGCTCGTGGTCATCACCCTGGCGGGTATCGCCCTCCTCTTCAGGAAATACTCACAGTAACCTCTTTTTTTCCCACAAGGCCCGTCCTTCGCAGTTCCGTAGTGTATCCCTGGTTGCATTACCCCCGGGTAGTTTTACGGATCCCGGGCTGTCTGCCAGTACAATCCTCCGCCGTCAGTACAACGCAGTATGCCAGTTACCACCACCTCCACCCCGCCGCCGGGGCAGGAGAATGTCCCAATCCTGATTCCGGGCACCCAAGGAATCCGGTAACTTCAGGATCAGATCGCCACAAGGATAAAATAGGAAGATAAAAAGTACTATGGCAAATACAAGGTGATTCACATGGCAGAAACTTCAATGTCATCCGGCGTTACCGCCGGACGTGAGCTCTTCCCGTGGTGGCTGGTACTCATCCAGGGTATCATAGCCCTTATCCTCGGGTTGTTCTTCCTGTACCGCCCATACGCAACCCTGGTGGTGCTCGTCACATTCCTGGGTGCCTACTGGTTGGTGAGCGGCATCATCGGCCTGATCAGCCTGTTCTGGGACCGGACGAACATGGGCTGGAAGATCCTCTACGGGATTCTGGGTATCCTCGCAGGCGGTGCGATCCTGGCGGGCCCGATCCTGGGCACCATCGCCGTGACCACCATCTTCGTCGTCATGATCGGCGTGCTGGGCCTGGTCATGGGATTCCTGGGTCTCTTCGGGGCCTTCAAGGGCGGTGGCTGGGGGGCCGCCATCATCGGGATTCTCCTGATCATCTTCGGGTGTCTGATCCTGGCGAATGTCTACGCTACGGCCCTCATGACTCCGTTCATTGTAGGAGTTTTCCTGGTCGTGGGCGGGATTGCAGCCATCATCGGTTCCTTCTTCCTCCGTTGAGCGAAGGCCGGAACCGATTTCCCCTTTTTCCATTCTCACCGTGCTGATCATCCCTGCGGGATGTTCCGTTACGGCTGGTCCGCAGACCCGAATTCCCGGGACATGTACCTGATCCCGATCTGGCATCTCCCTGACATTGCCTGCCGGTATCATTCCGGACCGATGGAGATCAGACGGAACCGTTGATCGGTTTTATTATCCGGTTCCAAATACCTAGTATGCCTCCTGGGGGAGAGGGGACAGATACGGCCGTGGAGAAGGGCGGAACACGTTCTGTTCTGAAGAAGCTCGGGAAAGCCATCCTGTTCTTTCTTCTCTTTGCCGTGGCGATCCCGCTCGCCATCGGTTACCTCCATGGTGTTCCCGCAGGGGCGATCCTCTCCCTGATCGGTTCCGCCATCCTCCTGCAGGCAGCGGCCCCGCCCATCGGGCTGGCCCTGGGACTCGAGCCCCCCGGCATCATCCTTATCATGGCATGCTTTGCCCTCGGGATGGTGCTGGCCATCACCGAGGTCTGCGAGAGCCTCTCCCTGAGCTCGAGGCGGGTGAAGAACTGGATCGACAACATGGAGAAGAAGACCCGGAAGTACCCGCAGATCCAGAAGTACGGGCCCATCTCCTGCACCTTCATCGCCTGGATCCCGGGGATCGGCCTGTATGGTACGCCCGTCATCTCCTGGATCCTCCGGTGGAAACGGATCCTGTCCACCTTCTTCACGGTGCTGGGTTTCACCATTGCCTCGATCTTTGTCCTCTATTTTGCGGACAACCCCGAGGTACTCAGAGGTATCTTCCTCCTGGCAGGATCCATCGGGGTCGTGATCTTTGCGGTCTCCAGCATGCTCTCCCTGGCCTTTGCCTTCACCATCCCGGAGATATCCGCTGCGCTGAGGAATTACCGGCTCATGGCACTTTCTCTCCTCGCCAATTTCATCCTCGTGCCCCTTGTTGCCCTGCTCATCATCAGGTACACGGATCTCCCGGAGGGATACCGGATTGGCCTCGCCATCGCCGCTGCCGCCGCAGGGGCAACGTTCCTTCTCTCCCTCACGAACACGGTGAAGGGGAACACGGCACCGGTGGGAGGGCTGATGGTGCTCCCCACGGTGGTGACCGTCGTTTTCATGCCGCTCCTGCTCCCCTTCCTGCTCCCGGGTATCACCCTGGATATCCCGGCCGTGACAGGGTACCTGGTCCTCCTGATCCTCATCCCCCTTGGCCTGGGTCTCCTGGCCCGTGCCCGGTACCCGGACGCCACCACCAGGTACGCCCCGCTCACCGCAAAGGTCTCTGCCGTAGCCCTGGGTGCGGTGATCGCCGGGTTCCTGGGCGGGAACCTGCGGGGATTCCTGGGGATCTTCGGGACGGGGGCCATCCTGGCCATCCTTGTCTTCCTGTTCGTGGCCCTCCTGGCAGGATACCTGCTGGGCGGGCCGGATCAGGCAAACCGGCGGGTCCTGGCCCTGGCCTCCGGCCAGCGGAACCTGGCCGCTGCGACTGTCGCGGCAACCATTCCCTTCTGGGGGGACCCGGGTGCCATCTGGAGTCATCCCGATGCCTTCTGGGGGGATACGAATGTGATCATCATGGTGGTCACCACCGGCCTTGTGGGGCTGATCCTGTTCACCGTGCTGGGGAAACGGCTGGCAAAGAAGGGAATGTGAGCCATTCGTTCCTGCAGACCCTCCGGGAGTTGCGATGACCCGGGCGGCAGCGTCCTGAGATCACTTCGGCACTGATATATAGGCCAGTCAATCCACTTCCGGAAGAACTGCTGAGGGAGGATTGTACCTGTGGCGAAGCTGGATGATTTCCTGGAACCGCTCCATCAGGGTGTACTGGAGATTCCTGTACCGAAGGACGCGGTTACTGAACCGCTGGATCCCGGCTGGGTGAAGTCGGCCATCAATATCCCCACCCCGGGGACAATCGCCAGCTACCGGAAGGGCCAGTACCATGTCCACGAGACC
>JAJRDF010000126.1 GCA_028678555.1 Methanomicrobiales archaeon | reverse complement strand
CGGAAAACCGGCGGAGGTGCCCACGCGGCGGGGGCGGTGAGCTCCCGAGAGCGTCTCACCAGTATAAGAGAGTGGCATGACACCGTTCTGCTGAGATCAGCGAAAACCTCCTACGTGGCGGCGCGGGGGGCCGCGTAGATCCCCCGGGAGTGTCTCACCAGTGCCAGGCAGAAACAAAATTCCGTCCTCTCGGGATCAGTGAAATCCTCTGGAGCCGGGGGCGGCCCGGTTCCCTTTTTATATTCAGCCCGCCATGTACAATCGGCATGGAGATCAAGATCCTGGAACTCCGGGCGGACAGGGCACGGATCGTGCTGAAGGGTGAAGGACACACCTTTCTCAACCTGCTCACCGACGAACTACTGAATGACCCGTCGGTGGACGTGGCGCGCTACCTGATGGAGTTCCAGTTCTCGGACCCCGAGCTCCTGATCACCACCGACGGGAAGAAGAGCCCCATCGACGTGCTCCGCGAGGCCTGCGGGAGGATCTCGGGCCACTGCGACGAGCTTCTGAAGGACCTGAAGGTCTGAATACACCCCACTTTTTCCCGGCCTGTGGCGGGGAATATTCAGGGAAGAACACCGATCTCTTCTTTTTGAACAATCCCTGAACAGACGTTCCTCCATCTTCACCGCGGGTTTGCAGAGAAGGGGTCCTTCTGTTCTTACCGGAAAATGGTGACGGGACGGGGGAGACCCCCTCCCGCCCCACCCCCCGTGCGAGGATAGCCGACCCCATCAGATAACCGCGATTTACAGGAATGGGTAAAGAAGAGAGTGGGGAGCAGGTTCCTATGCCCGCTCGGTGAACGCAACCGGGCCGACAATGCGGGTGATCCGGATCTTCACCTTGTCCTTGGGCTTTGCCCCTGCCACGTAGAGGGTGTACTTGCCCAGGCGCACGACACCGTCCCCACGCTTGGAGATGGACTGGATCTCCACGTCCAGCACCGCACCCTCCTGCAGACGGTCGGAGACCGGCTCGGTGCGGGCCTTCCGCTTCTTCACGGGCCGGTGCCCGCCGCAGGCATCGCACCGCAGTACCGGGATCCTGCCATCCTTGACGAGCCGGGTATCGGGGCGCCCGCACTCCGAGCAGATCACGTAATCCTCGACGTAGTTCCGGATCAGGCCGTTCACCATCGCCTGCTCGAACTTCCCGTTGAAGACAGCCCGGTTCCCGTCGATCTTCCCCGCGGTGCCCAGCTCCCCCACCAGGTACTTCATCAGGTCGTCGGGGTCCCGGTTCAGGGAATCTGCGATCTCGGCAAAGTTCTCGAGGACAGTAGTCTTCCCCTCGATAAAGGCCCTGGCCACCGGGATCTGGAAGCGCTCGCCGGTCCCCGTGATCTCCGTGATCTGGGAGTAGGCCTTCTTCAGGAGGTCCTCGTACGATTCCGCCATGGGTATCCATGGGACGGCCGAAGTGTTAAAGGAGATCCCCGTGGTGAACCGGCGGGCTTTATGGAGCCGCATGGGCATACCATTCCGTACATGCTGTCGTCCCAGGACATGGCGCACCTCCGGCGCGAGCTGGGGCGTGATCTCACCCCGCTGGAGACCGCCTGTTTCGAGAACCTCTGGAGCGAACACTGCAGCTACCGGTCCACGAAGAAGCTGCTGGCCACACTCCCTACTACCGGCCCGAACGTGATCGTCGGTCCCGGCGATGACGCTGCCGTTGTCCGGTTCTCTGAACACACCGCTGTTGTCGTGGGGATGGAGAGCCATAACCACCCCAGCTACGTGGATCCCTACCACGGCTCGGCGACCGGCGTCGGGGGCATCGTACGGGACGTGGTCTCCATGGGTGCCCGGCCCATCGCCCTCATGGATCCCCTCTATTTCGGCACCTTCACCGAAGAGAAGAACCGGTACCTCCTCGAGCACGTGGTGGCGGGCATCGGCGATTACGGGAACTGCATCGGTGTTCCGGTCGTCCGGGGCGAGGTGGTGGTGGACCCGTCTTACCGGGGGAACCCGCTGGTGAATGTGGTCTGCGTGGGGATCGTGCACCCGGACCGGTACCTGCTGGCCCGGGCCCGGGAACCGGGCAATCCGCTGCTTCTGGTGGGTTCCTCGACGGGGAGGGACGGGATGGGCGGGGCCTCCTTCGCCTCCCGGGACCTCTCCGAGGATTCGGAGGCCGAGGACCGGCCCAGCGTCCAGATCGGGGACCCCTATACCGAGAAACTGATCATCGACGCGGTGCTGGAGATGGCAGAGACGGGTACGGTCCTGTCCTGCAAGGACCTGGGGGCGGCGGGCCTCGCCGGGGCCTCCAGCGAGATGTGCAGCACCTTCGGTGCCGAGATCCATGCGGACCGGGTCCGGCAGCGGGAGACGGGGATGATGCCGTCGGAGATCATGCTCTCCGAGTCCCAGGAACGGATGCTGATCGAGACCCGGGCCCGGGACGTGCCTGCCCTTGCCCGCATCGCCGAGAAGTACGACCTGACCTGGAGCGAGATCGGAAAGGTGATCCCGGAACCCCGGTACCGGGTCCTCTTCCACGGACAGGTGGCCTGCGATCTCCCCATCCGGCTGCTGACTCACGGTGCCCCCCTCTGCCAGTGGGAGACGAAACCCCGCCTGGTGACCCGGCCCTATGCCAGACCCTCCGCCGACCTGAAAACCCTGGCAGCACAGGTCCTCTCCCATCCCGAGGTGGCGGGAAGGGAGTGGATTACCGAGCAGTACGATCACGACGTGCAGCTCCGCAGTGTTTCCCTCACCGGGGATACGGCGGTGCTCCGGCTGGACGGGGCAGCCCTTGTCCTCTCCTGCGGGTGCAATCCCCGGCAGATCGCCATCCGGCCCTACGAGGGGACCGCCAACTCCCTGTATGAGAATGCCGCCAACCTGGCGGTGGCGGGGGCAGACCCCCTCTGCATTGTCAACTGCCTGAACTTCGCGAGCCCCGTGCACCCGGAGATCTGCTGGGAACTGGAAGAGTGCATCAGGGGCCTCGGGGATATGGCCCGCCGGATGGGTGTGCCGGTGGTGGGGGGCAACGTCTCCCTGTACAACGAGAGCGACGAGTTCGGGACCCAGATCCCGCCCACCCCCTCCATCGGTCTCGTCGGGAAAGGTCAGGTCCGCACCTGGCAGAGGGCGCCGGAAGGCTCACTGCTGGCTCTCGTGGGTGAGACCCGGCCGGAGTTCGGCGGCTCCGTGCTGGACGCGGTGACCGGCTGCGGGGGGGATGCCCCGGCCATCCCCGATATCGCGGTGCTCGGGCGCATCCGTGACCTCGTGGATGCCGGGTCATGCCTGGTGGCCACGGACCTCTCCCAGGGGGGTCTGCTCGCTGCCCTTGCTGCGCTCACCCCCGGTGCCCGGATCACGCTGGAGGGTGATCCGGTCACGGCACTCTTCTCTGAGTCATACGGCCGGTTCCTGGTGGCGATCCGGGAGGGCTCGCGGCTCGCGGGTATCCCCCACCGGATCCTGGGGGAGGCGGGCGGCGACGGCCTGCGGATCACCGCGGGGAAGGAACGGCTGGTCCTCACCGGAGAGGAACTGCAACGCTACGATGGAGCGGTCACGGCCCTGATGCGGGACTGAAGCCTGCGGTAAATTCCTGGGATTTCCCAGATAAGGGAGGGACAGTGTACGGAATCCCAGTGGTACTGGTGAGACGCTCCTGGGGGGCTCCGCCCCCCGCCGCGTGGGCGCCCTCCTGCGGTTGATCTGGATTGGAGCAGTATCGGGAGGTTACCAAAAAAACCAGTCTATCCTCTCGCCGTGGGGAGGGAACCGGGAGGGGAGGCGGTGCCCCCTCCCGTCATCATTCCAGGAAAGAACTGGTATGGTCAGGACATCACACCGACGGACCTTACCGGGGTGCTGGAAGAGCCTCACCCCATCCCCGCCGCCTGTTTCACGGCAGAGACCAGCTCTCCCAGCTTCTGCTCGTCAGTGAGCTCCTTCTGCGAGAAAGCGAAGCCACCCACCACGTCCACGCCCTTTGCTGCAAGGGCCTCCTTCATCATGGCGAGGGTCTCCCCCGCTTTCCCGCCGCAGGTGGCAAAAACGATCCCCTTCTTCCCTTCACATCCCATGAGTGCCGCGATGGCGGCATTGGCAGCAGGGGTCGGGGACCAGGCCCAGACCGGGGTACCGACGACGATGACGGAAT
Organism: Methanomicrobiales archaeon; assembly: GCA_028678555.1. Classification (GTDB taxonomy): domain Archaea; phylum Halobacteriota; class Methanomicrobia; order Methanomicrobiales; family JACTUA01; genus JAJRCY01. The sequence goes on along the minus strand of JAJRDF010000126.1, from coordinate 523 downwards.
GGCCCGAGACATCAATTATCGCCGGTTCGATTTCATCCAGCTCACGACGTCTGGCCCTCATGGATCCCTTCAGGTACAGGGTGATCTTGTTGTACCCTGCAAGGTCCTTCACCCGGATCAGCTCACCGCCGGTGGCCGTAGCAATCCGCTTTGCCACCCCTTCGGTGTTTCCCGTCCGGAGGATGGGCGCGGGTCTTACATAAGATATGGCATCTGCCTGGGCCGGTTCAGCCGAGCGTTCAACCGCGGGATACCCTTGGGGTCGGGGTGAGCCGCGGTGGTCCTAGATCCACTGTCCTAATCGGATGACCCGAGATGCAGCGGGATGGGGCCCGCCCCCTCCCGGCCCCACCCCCGTGAGGATGGACCGCCACGTCGGTGAGTAGGGGGGGGCAGGATCACCGTTTCACGGGACACCGGCGGGGGGTGCCCACGCGGCGGGGGCGGAGCCGACGCGGAGCCCCCGAGAGCGTCTCACCAGTACCCCGCATCCCGGGAAAACTAGCAGGAATCGATGATCAGG
>JAJRDF010000125.1 GCA_028678555.1 Methanomicrobiales archaeon | reverse complement strand
ACCAGGCGCCGGTACCTGAGAGGCAGCTCCGAGGCCATCATCGAGATCTCCATGGTGGCGATGGAGAACCAGGTGGCCATGAAGAACGTGGACCGGATCCAGGAGGACCTGGACTGGCTGGCCCCGCCACCGGGGATCACCGCCCGGGTCACCGGCATGGGGGAGATGTTCACCAACCTGATCCGGGAGATCCAAGCAGGGAAGACCCAGATGACGCTCCTCGCCTTCGGTATGATCCTCGCCTTCCTCTTCATCGTGTACCGGAGCCTGGGGAAGGCGGTGACCCCCGTCATCCCCATCGTCATGATCGTCGGGTGGAACGGCCTTGTCATGTACCTGCTGGGGATTGACTACACCCCCATGACCGCCACGCTGGGTTCCATGTCCATCGGGGTTGCCTCCGAGTACACGATCCTGATCATGGAGCGGGCCTACGAGGAGCGGGGGAAGGGCATGCCGCTCCTCCCCGCCATCCAGCACGCCGTCTCCCAGATCGGGACCGCGATTACAGTCTCGGGCCTGACCACGGTCTTCGGCTTCGCGGCCCTCATCCTCTCGGCCTTTAATATGATCTCCAACTTCGGAATGGTAACGGTCTTCTCCGTGGGCTTCTCCCTGATCGGGGCCATCATTGTGATGCCGGCGGTGCTCGTGCTGCTGGGCGGCCGTGGCGGGGATCGGAAACCGGAACCGCAGACGGGCGATCCGCTGTCAGGGTGAGATACCTTTTTCTGGCGGGTTCCGGGTGATTCCACGCTTCTTTCAGGTCGCCCGAAAACAGGAAAAGAACGGGGGGGCGACTTACCTCTTCTTCGGCCTATCATCGCGGGGGCGGGACCGGCAGGGAGCTCTGCCCATCCCGTTGCCATCCCCCGATGGGGATATTTTCCTGTGGCTGGCCGGCACGTCGCTGGTTTCTTTCGGGCTCCCCTCAGTGTGCCCCCAGAAAATCCCTCATCAGGGAGCGGAGGTGATCCCCCGCGGCGGGCTGATGGAGTGCCGTATCCGAAAGGATCCTGGACCGGATCTGCGGCTCCAGGTGCCCGGTCCACCGGTCCACCATCTCCGGGGTGGCCTCCAGGTGGAACTGGAGCGCGATGCCCCTGGCCATGACGAATCCCTGGTTCCGGACCGGATGACCGGTGAAGCAGGCTTCCCCTCCGGGCGGGACCGCGAAGGTCTCCCCGTGGATCTGGAAGGCATGGAACACCGGCGGGAGGGACAGGCACCTGCCGTTCGCTGCCCGGTGGATGGGATACCAGCCCAGCTCCGGTTCCGACCGGATGACGGGTGCCCGGAAGGCAGAGGCCATCAGCTGGGCTCCCAGGCAGATGCCGAGGACAGGGCGTTCCTCCCCGATCCAGCGGCGGATCAGGGCCTTCTCCTCCCTGAGGAACGGGTAGTTCCGCTCCTCGTTCACGCTCATGGGCCCTCCCAGGATCACGAGATGCGTGGCATCCACCTCCGGGACGCGCTGCGTCCTGTACAGGGGGATCACCTCCCCGGGGATTCCCTGCACCCTGAGGATCTCACCGATGAGGCCCGGGGGCTCGTCCGGGCTGTGCTGGAAGATGGCGACCTTCATGGAAGCCTGCGAACTCCACAGGATGTGGGAGAGACAAGGAGAAAATAACTTCCATGTCACCCTATATAAACTATGGGCATCTCAGCTGCCCCTGGAGAGCTTCCCGGTGATGGCAGTGAGGGGGATCCGGATCACCGCCACATCCTCCAGTCCCCCGGAGGGTATCTCCACCCCACCCTGCCCTGAATACTTTTCCACGAGAGCGGCGAGGGCCCTGGCCTTCTCCCCGCGCCCCTCAATCCATTCCGCCGTCCCCTGTGCGATCACCGAAAGGTAGGAGACGGTCCACCGGCACGGTTCCCCGGCCGGTATCACCTTTCCGATGGAATCCACCTCGATGCAGGCCCGTGGATTTTCTTTAAGGATCCGGATCTTCTCCCCCGCGGGCGCGGAGTGGATGAAGACGGCCCCCCCGTCGTACACGAAGGTGACCGGTACCACGTAGGGCCGTCCCCCATCGCAGAGCCCGAGGCGGCAGACAGGAGCATTTCGGAGGAGCGCCTCCATCTCTGCCCTTTCCTTCATCTCCTTTTCCCTGCGGCGCATGGAAGAAGATAGGTGGGTCTTCCCGAAGAGACTGGCGATACGTCGGGGGCGGGCAGGAAGGGACCGGTCTGCTGGACCTGGTCCCACGGCCCCATCCCTGCCGGTACCACAGGAAAAGGAGAGAGCGTACTCCGAAGAACCGGCCGTTCTGAAAGGTTCACCACGCCTGTGCAGTGTCACGGGGCCTGCAGGGATTAGGAAAGTTACGGATTTCCTGCATCAGGGTTGGGAGGGTGTTTCCCTGCACGCCCCGTGTCTGTTGCTGGTGTGTGTGGTGCACATTACAATTTCTATCAAAACTATAAATACTTTTCTATAAGTACAGGTCATTTATTTTCTTGCCCATAGCAAACTGAAAATAAAAGTACTCTGTTTTACTGAATGGAGCCATATTCCTCCAGTGGAAATGAAGGGGTTGGTATGCCCGGCGGTGGCCTGGGATCCCGGCCGGAGTCATGGTCGGCGGGCCGGCTGCGGCTGTTCCCGCTGGTATTCCCGGTAGGAATAGACCACCATGTAGGCTGCCGAGACGATCACCGGTACAAGGATCAGGAAGAATGCAAGGTCGCTGGAGAAGATGCCCCCAAGGGCAAGGATCCCTGATATCTTGAAGAGCAGGGCCCCGCGCCGGTGCGTCCGCTCCCAGACCGTGTCAGACGAGAGGGTCCACGGGGTCCGGATTCCGATGAACCAGTTGCGCTTCGCACTGCCGATCAGCACCCCGATGCCGAAGTAGAACGCAGCGAACGCCGGGCAGAGGGCCTGCACGAAGGAGAACCGGAATCCCAGGTTCCAGGCCAGGGTGAGGAGGTGAAGGTACAGGAAGAAGGCCACGAACCCGGCCACGAACCATTCATACGCGGGGCGGAACTTCTCGATGTTCTCCTTCAGCGGATCGAGGCGGGGGATCCACAGGAGGAGGATGGTGAGGCCCAGGGCGAGGCACGGCAACAGGAAGAGTGCCAAGGGCTTCGGCGAGTACCCGTCAGCCACCCCGTACATGTCCCAGTGGCTGGCCATCATCCCGGGCAGGTACGGGAACAGGATGATGCTCACGGCAAAGAGGAGTACGAGGATACCGCAGGAAACGATCACCGGCTTCGAGAGATGCACGGTACCAGGTTGGCTGGCCCGGTTTATCAGGGTGCGGCCGGATGATCCACCGTGCGCGCAGGCCCTCTTCTCCCGGTGGATGTCCCTCCTTCCCGACAGGATACCAGTCAATGTTTTATTGGGGCGCGCACACATTCTGTAGGGGCCGATAGATCAGGGGTAGATTGCTCCCTTGGCATGGGAGAGGCCGCGGGTTCAATTCCCGCTCGGTCCATCCAGTGGGGAATCGGTGGATTTAATTCCTTCCTCTCAACATCTCTTCTGATCGCTGTGGGTCTGATGGACTGGCTGGTGCCCAAGGACAAGGTCTATTTTGACCTCTTTGAACAGATGGTGGACACACTCAAGGAGGCATCGGATCTCCTGGTCACCATCACCGAGGATTACAATGACATCAAGAACCGGATCCACAAGATGGAACAGCTGGAGCACTCCGGGGATGAGATCACCCACCGGATCTTCGAGCACCTGAACCGTTCCTTCATCACGCCCCTGGAGCCCGAGGAGATCATACGCCTGACGAGCGCGCTGGACGATATCCTGGACTATATCGAGGGGACCACCCTCACCATGCGGAACTACGCCATCAGGGAGGCGGATGCACCGATGAAGGAGCTGGCCAAGCTGATCCAGCTCTGCGCCGGCGAACTCCAGCAGGCGATACGGGGCATCAGGACCATCAAGGACCCCGGCTCCATTGAACAGCGCTGCATCGAGATCAACCGGCTGGAGAACCTGGCAGATGACGTGCTCGCCCATGCCATCACCGACCTCTTCAAGGGCGGGGATGCCATCACGATCATCAAGTACAAGGATATCTACCAGATGCTGGAGATGGCCACCGACAAGTGCGAGGACGCGGCCAACGTGCTCTCGGATATCGCCATCCGGCACTCCTGATCCAGGGATTTCACGTCCCGGGAACCCCTTATTTTTTCTGCCCTGTCAGGACAGATCCAATGGTTGATATCCCTCCAATGGAGAGGAACTCTCAGGTTGCATGCCAGATCCCGCCGTCCTCTTCATCGGGTTCATCATCCTCGTGGCACTCATCTTTGACTTCACGAACGGTTTCCACGATTCCGCGAATGCCATCTCCACGGTGGTCTCTACCCGGGTGCTCTCGCCCGGGCAGGCGGTGTCCTTTGCCGCATTCTTCAACTTCATCGCGGCCTTTGCATTCGGGGTTGCGGTGGCCTCGACAATCAGCAAGATCCTCAACCTGGA
>JAJRDF010000022.1 GCA_028678555.1 Methanomicrobiales archaeon | reverse complement strand
TTGTCCATGATCGCCGGTGCCCGGTCCTTCAGGCCGAAGATGAGGAGTCCGGCGATACCGGCCCCGACTCCGAGTCCCACTCCCCACGCGATGGGGGTGACGAAGGTGTAGATGATGGTGAGGTCGATGAGCAGCTGGGCGAGGGCGAGCATACCCACGATGAAGTAGAAGAAGACCCGAAGGGCCAGGATGATCAGATCCATGAACTCGATGCTCTGGGTCTTTGCCCAGGCCCCCGCGACGTCTGCGAAGTAGTCCACCACGATGAATCCTGCAATGAGGATGATCAGGAACATTGCCACGTTTGGCAGGTAGAGCACAATGTCACGCATGAGGTTCGTGAGGAATTCCAGCCCGAGCACATTGGCTGCGGCAAGGAATGCGATCAGGTAGATGAACCACCTGACCACCAGGTCGAAGAAGGCCACGACACCGGTACCCGTTCGTTCGATGGCCTTTCCGAGAGACGTCTTGAGGAGCGCATCGTCAACCCCGATCTTATCGAGGAACTTGGAGACGACTTTCCCGAGGATCCGCCCCACCACCCAGCCGATGAGCAGGATGATGATGGCGGCGATGATAGCAGGAAGCCACGCGATCATCGAATAGACCATCTGCATCAGCGCATCGCTGATGGAGGTCACGGACTGTGTGGCTGCAGCTGTTGATTCACCTAATGTTGCCATAATAACCAGTTCGGTCTTGGGAAAGAACGGTATATATAAATTCAGGAACCTGGCAAAAATTGCAATAAGCGGGATGCCCCCGGACCAGTCCAGGGATAATGATAGTATACTCCTGGACCCGAGTACTCTGATATGGGAAGTGTGAACGGGGGGCCTCCTCAGGATCCCCCACTCTTTTCAGAAACCCAGAGGTTCCGTCAGATCTGGATCCTCCTGCTCGTTGGTCTCATTGCCCTCATTTCCTGGTACTCCTTTTTTCAGCAGATCATCCTTGGCATGCCCTTCGGGAACAACCCGGCTTCTGATACGGCAGTCGCAATTCTCCTTCTCATCTTTGGGATCCTGTTCCCGGTCCTTTTCCTGGTATTGAAACTCGAGACCCAGGTCACGCGAACAGCGCTCCGGTTCCGGTTCTTTCCCCTTCATCTGAAATGGAGAGAGGTTCCGTTTGGGACGATTGCCGAGGTAAAGGCTGTGGTATACAGACCGCTCCGCGAGTACGGCGGGTGGGGCATCCGATTCGGCAGAAAGGGGATCGCCTATAATGTGTCGGGAGACCGGGGGGTACAGGTCACTCTGAAGAGCGGGATATCGTTTCTCCTTGGTACTCAACGGGGAGAGGAGATGGAACAACACCTGCTCTCTGCGATCCGGAGGGAGAGCGGTCATCCGTGACGGGTTCTGGAAAACCCTCGTGAAAACAGAAATGAACTCAAATTCAGGTGAACCTGATTCTCACAAGAATGGGAAAACAAAGGATGGGAAATACCGCCACAATCATGACGAGGACGAAGAACACTGCTCCCCTGAATTCCTCTGGATGAACACAACCGTCCGCAGCCGGGAGAGAATACACTACACTACATCTGCGATGTTGACCGGCTACAGAAGAACAGAGAAAATATCGTTTTTTCGATTCCGAATTATGAAACCGGATGGGCTCGAGGAGATTCGAACTCCTGACCTCCGCCGTGTGAAGGCGACGTCATAGCCAGCTAGACCACGAGCCCGATGCATCGACCGGGATTCGAACCCGGGCTATTGGCTTGGAAGGCCAATATCATGCCTCTAGATCATCGATGCAGTATCTATAAAGTATTGCCCCCCGGGCATAATGGTTTTCTCCGGGAAGGCTGGTGATATCACCGTCCTGTGGTGCGGGTCCCGGGCGGCGAGATCAAGGTTTCTTCGGGATCATGCTGATGGCATCAAGGTACCGGACCAGCATCCTGATACCTCCCGCCGCCTGGCGCCACTCGAAATGCTCGTTCACCCCATGCGCACGGTCGGAGGGCAGCGAGAGGCCCAGCAGGCTGACCGGTACCCGGAGATGCCGACGCAGGGTCGTGACCGCACCGATGGAACCCCCGGCCCTCCAGAAGACAGGCTCCCTCCGGAAGCCGAACCGCATCGCATCCCGGGCGGCATCGGCATAGGGTCCCGAGAACTCGCCAAGGAACGGCTCCAGTATGGATTCCACGCCCACCTCAAGGTCAGGGTTCTCCTGCATCATGAACTCCCGTACCCGCTGTGCCACGGCCCCGGGATCCTGCCGGGGCACAAGACGCATGCTGATGAGCGCTTCGGCCCGGTGAGGGATGATCGTCTTGATGCCAGGCCCGGGGTAGCCGCCGGAGAAGCCATGCACCTCGAACGTGGGCTCGGCCATGAGTGCACGGATCAGGTCTTCCCGGCGCCGGATTGACGGCCGGATCCGGGTGATGCCATGGCCCTTCCTGAAGCCCTCCACCGTGATGCCTGAACGGAGGAATCCCTCCATTTCCGCACCGGTGAGGGGTTCCACGCCATCGGCAAACCCCGGGATGGTGACACGGCCGCTCCGGGGGTCCTGGCACCTGGCCAGAACCCGGCCCAGCTCCGAGAGGGGATTGCGGGCTACCCCCCCGGTCGTCCCTGAATGGAGATCCCGTTCATGGGTCTGGAGCGAAAGATGCATCCCCAGGAGGCCACGGAGGCCGTACACGACTGTGGGGTGCTCCCGTGATATCCAGGTGGTGTCCGAAACCAGCACCGAGTCCGTCTGCAGGGACCCTGCCCTCCTCTGCAGGAATCCTTCGATTGACGGGCTCCCCATCTCCTCCTCCATCTCCCAGAGAAATCCGATATTGAGCGGAAGCCCGTGTTCTGCCGCGTACCGTGCGGCCAGAAGCGCCGTGACAAGGGGCCCCTTATCATCGCTGGTACCCCTGCCGCTCCATCCCCGCGGGGTCCGGTGCAGGGTGAAGGGATCGCGGCGCCACTCCGCCGGGTCTGCCGGCTGAACGTCCAGATGGTTGTAGAGAAGCACTGTCGGGTCATTCCGGCCATGCCTGAGCATCCCCTGGACCACGGGATTCCCCCGCGTGCGGACGACGGATGCCCGGGCGCCGATACCCCGGAGAAGATCCGCGGCCACTTCCGCACACCGCCGGACATCATCCCCCCGCTCCGGATCCATGCTCACGCTGGGAATTTCCACCAGGATCCGGAGGATCTTCCCGAACTCCGGGCGGGAATCCCGGACGAATCCCCCCAGGGAGCGAGAGAGTGCGGGATCGCCTCTGAATGTGGCCATCGCAGAAGCGATCTGCCCCCGGATTGGTTAAGCCTTCCCCCCGCGGCCCTCCGCTGAAGCATTCTTCGACTTTGAGAGAACGGTTTTCCGCATACACCGATTACTGGTGAGACGCTCTCGGGGGCTCACCGCCCCCGCCGCGTGGGCAACCCCGGCCGGTTTCCCGTTGCCTGCAGATCCATGGATAAACCGGCCAACTGGCTATCCCCACGGGGGAGGGACCGGGAGGGAGCGTGCCCCCTTCCGTCAGCATGTTCTCTGAAACCTGAACAGGAGTGGAGAATGAACGGGGATGGGGAGGAAAAAGAGAAATTACCTTCGGATCTCCTGCTCCACCTGCTCGAGAGCTGCCACCCGCTTCTCCAGCGGCGGGTGGGTGGAGAAGAGCTCCATCAGGGTGTTCCCCGAGAGGGCAGGGATGATAAAGAAGGCATTGGCCCCCTCCACCTGCCGCTTGGGCTCGGGGGGCAGGTAGTCCATCCGTCCCGAGATCTTGTAGAGGGCCGAGATCAGGTCCCGGGGGCGGCCCGTCAGGTAGGCGGAACCCCGGTCTGCCCCGAATTCCCGGTACCGGGAGAGGGACCGGATCAGGAGTGTGGAAACGAGCCAGACGGCTACCGCGGCGATCCATGCGAGGATCCAGGCGCCCCCGCTGTCCCGCCGGTTGCCCCCAAGGGAGAGGAAGATGGCATTCTGCATGATGATGGAGGCAAGCATTGCCATGAAGGAGCCGATGGTGAGGACCAGCATGTCCCGGTTCTTCACATGGGACATCTCGTGGGCGAGGACGGCCTCCAGCTCCTGGGGGGTGAGGAGTCGGACGATGGAATCCGTCACTGCCACGACGGCGTGGGACGGGCTCCTCCCCGTGGCGAAGGCGTTCGGTACCGGCGTCTGCATCACCGCCACCTTCGGCATGGGAAGCTCAGCTTCCTTGGCGAGTTTCTCCACCATCGCATAGACCTCCGGGAACTCATCGCGGCTCACCGCCCGGGCGCCGGTGGACCAGAGGACCAGCCGGTCCGAGAAGAAGTACTGGACAAAGGCCAGGAGGAACGCAAAACCGATGAGGCCGTAGATTCCGAAAGATCAGGTTCACGATGAGGAGGAGCAACATCGTGAACCAGACCCTCGTCGTGAGCCCCAGATCACGCTGCCATTGCATGGGATTCTATTTGGAGAATGCCCTTCTTAAAACATTCGAACGCAGGGCGGGATACAGGCACTGCCGGGGGATCTTCCCCCGTCGGGACCGGGGGAGATGGTAACTCTATATCCTCCCCCATCCATACGGTGTAAAGGGAGGGACCGGATGACGCTGGATGAGGTGACCATTACCCGGGCGATCCTGGCAGAACAGATGAAGGTGATGCTGGACCACCTGGAGCCGGACGTGGCCGTGGTTGGGGGAGGGCCATCCGGGCTTACCTGCGCGGCCCTCGCGGCGGGAAATGGTCACCGGGTCGTCGTGATCGAGAAGAAGCTCTCCATCGGCGGGGGTAGGTGGGGCGGGGGGATGATGTTCCCCCGAATCGTGGTGCAGGACGAGGCGGTCCGCATCCTGGACCGGTTCGGGATCCGGCACCGGGAGCATGCGAAGGGTTACCACGTGGCTTCATCGGTGGAGGCGGTGGCCAAGCTGACCGCCGGTGCCGCCGATGCCGGTGCGGAGTTCTTCAACCTGACCACCGTCGAGGACGTGATGATCCGGGGCGACGGAAGGGTGAGCGGCCTCGTCATCAACTGGACGGCGGTGGAGATGGGCAGGCTCCACGTGGACCCCCTGACCATTGCCTGCCGCTGGGCGGTGGATGCCACGGGGCACGATGCCATCGTCGCGAAACTGCTGGAGAAGAAGGGAGGCCTCGTCCAGGTGAAGGGGGAGCGGTCCATGTGGGCGGACCGGGCCGAGCATGGCGTCGTCTCCCATACCCGGGAGGTCTTCCCGGGCCTCATCGTGGCCGGTATGGCGGCAAATGCCGTTGCCGGTGAGCACCGGATGGGCCCCATCTTCGGGGGGATGCTCCTCTCCGGCGAGCGGGCCGCCCAGCTGATCGGATCGCCGGACCGGAAGCGGAAACAGAAACGCAGGCAGAAGTAGCCGGGCGACCCGGGGGGAGAGGAATGGATCCGGAAGATACCGAACCGGAAGAGCAGGAACCGGAAGAGGACGAAACCGAGGCACTGTCGGACGTGGCCTACGGCCTCTTCGAGGTGCTCCTGAACCGGGGGCTCCGGATCCGGGGACCGTACCTCTTCGAGATGGTGGAGAAAGGGGTGGAGTTCCGGGCGGAATTCGACACGATCTTCGAGGGCTTCCGCTCCGAGTACCCGCCGCTGGCTGATGCCCTCATCCGGAGGTTTGGATCGCCCGATGCCATCTATGCCCGTTTCCGTGGCGGAGAGGGTGTCATCCCTTCCAGGACCACGCTCATGTACTGGATCGTCCAGGACGCCCCCGGTGCATCACCGGGCCAGGTGGACGACGAGAAGGTGGGGAAATGGCTGATTTTCCTCGAGGAAGACCAGGTGGACGAGGGGTGGAGGAGGGTCCGGGATGATACCTGTGCCGGGCTCCTGGGCATCTCCTCCAAGGTCTCCACGGCGAAGCCCAACCCCGAGTCCCGGGACCGCCGGAAGGTCATCTACGTGTACACGAGGGACTGGGCCGATGAGGCCGACGTGATGCGGATCCGGGAACGCCTCAGGGAACGGGGGTTTACCGAGCGGATCGGGTACAAGCGGAACATCGAGACCTACCGGGGCGAATACAGCCAGAAGGGGAAGAAGGTCACCTTCTACAGCGCCTGACCCCCAAGGCGGACGACTTTTCTCTTCGTCCCTGCTCATTTTTCCTGTCACACGAAGGGGTCAGTGTACTGAGACCGGTGATACGACTACTGGGGCGCTCCTGGGGGCTCCCGCCCCCACCGCGCGGGCGTCCATCCGGTTGATGGGATTGGTGCTTCTGCGGGGTCAGAAATGAGCTTCTGGTTACTCGCCGGATTGGGATATCCCTCGGATTTGACTATCCCCACCGGGGGAGGGACCAGGAGGGGGCAGGGTCCCCTCCCGATGAATGTCCCGGAATCCAGTTGCAGCAGAAAGAGGAAAGGACACATCAGAAAAAATGAGAAAAAATAGGGAGAAGAAAAAAATTGCTCAGTCCTTCCGCTCCTTGTTCTTGGGGCGCAGGTGCTTGTAGTTGCACTTGCGGCACTGGGTGGCGCGGATGGCATTGCGTGCGTTGCAATGCATGCAGATCTTGACATTCAGCAGGCGTGCCTCTGCCTCGGGAAATCTGGCCAATGGACTTCACCTCGTGGAATCAGTTCTTAAAAAAACGACGCGGGGGATATTAAGGATTTGGATGGGAAAGTGATTGGGATGGACCGCATCATTCGGGAAAACCGGGAACGCTGACGGGAGGGGGAGACCCCCTCCCGGCCCCACCCCCGTGAGGATAGTCGGTCGAGCGGTGTCCGGGAAGGGAGGATCCACAGGTGAGAGTAAACCGGCGGGGGGTGCCCACGCGGCGGGGGCGGTGAGCCCCCGAGAGCGTCTCTGTACTACGATACGAAGGGATTCCACCGACACACATCGATCAGAGAAAACCGCGGGCGTCGGGGCGGGGGCGGCGGGAATCGCCGCTACTCCGGCAGGCTCTCCATCCACGTCCGCAGGGCCTGGAGGGCACGGGCACGGTGGGAGATCCGGCTCTTCTCTCCAAGGGTAAGCTCAGCCAGGGTCCGGTCGTTCACCTCGAAGATGGGATCGTAGCCGAACCCGCCGGTTCCGCGGGGGGAGCCCGTGATGGTACCGTCGATCCTGCCGCGGAAGACACGGATGGTCCCCGTGCGGTCAGCATGGGCAATCGCCGTCTCGAAGAACGCCGCACGGTCCTCCACACCCTCAAGGAGCTTCAGGATCCCCGTGTTCCCCAGGGTGGAGAGCACGTAAGCCGCATAGGGGCCGGGGAATCCGCCCAGCGCATGGATGGAGAATCCGGTATCATCCACAATCAGGGGCCGGTGGAGCTGCCCGAAGGCCCAGGCGGCCTTGCCCCGGGCGATCTCCCCCACGTCGTCATGCTTCAGCTCGGGGCAGTCCAGCGGCACATGCTCCACCTCCAGGATGCCCTGGAAGAAGGCGGCCACCTCCCGGGCCTTGTGGGCGTTCCCGGTCACGACGGCCAGTTTCAGAGGTACCGCCCCCTTTTTTCGATCTCCTGCTCCCGTGCCAGCACCTGATCCGCCTCCGGGAAGTTCTCCCGGTACCCCTCCAGGAATGCCGAGCGGAGCAGTGCATGATCGGCCCTTGTGGACCGGAGTGTCTGGAACAGGACATGGAGGTCCACGCCCCGCGACTCCACCTCGTCGGAGACGACAGAGAGACCGAAATCGATAAGGGCGATCCGGTCGCCGAGGACCACCATGTTGGAAGTGGTCAGGTCCCCATGGATGATCCCGGCCCGGTGGAGGCAGCCCACCATCCTCCCTGCCTCCCGGAGGTGCTCCGGTATCATGGATTCCTTCAGGAGCGGCCCTGCGATCCGCTCCATGACGATCGTATCTGCGGTGATCTCCCTGATGATGGGGGTGGGCACGCCGGCCTTCCGGGCCGCGGCGATGAGCCTGGCCTCTGCCCGGGTCCGCTCCGCGATCAGCCGCCGGTCCAGCGGGGGAACCCGGTAGGCCTTGGGGAGGCGCCGCTTCTCCACCCGTTCCTCCCCCAGGGTCACCACGGCCTCTGCCCCCCGGGCGGTGCCGGTGGTCCGTGCCCCGGGGCCCCGGGGCACGATCCCCTCTCCCGGTTCCCGCCAGGTGACCTCCACCTCATCGGCCCGGTAGCAGGGGAGGATGCGGGAATCGCCTACCGGGATCGAGATCCCGTGGTCAAGCATCAGCTTCCCGGTGTAGGCGATCATGGCCCCGTTGTCCCCCAGGTACCGCTGTTCAGGGACAAAGAAGCGGGCCCCCCGCTCCCGGCACATGGTGGCCAGCATCTCCTGGAGGCGCCGGTTGGCCCCCACGCCGCCGACGAGGAGCACCTCCTCCTTCCCCGCATGGGCCAGCGCCCGTTCCGTCACCTCCACGCACATGGCAAAGGCCGTCTCCTGAAGGCCGCAGCAGATGTCCTCCAGGGGGGCCCGGGATTCCCGGGCCGCGGTGACGATGCCGGAGAAGGCCAGATCCATCCCCTTCACCGTGTAGGGCAGGTCGATGGGCTGACCGTGCCGGGCCAGCTCCTCGATCTTCGGCCCGCCGGGGTGCGGCAGGTTGCGGTACCGGGCGAACTTGTCCAGCGCATTTCCGATGCCGATATCCAGGGTCTCTCCGAAGATCCGGTACCGGTGGGAGAGGAATCCCAGCACCTGGGTGTTGGCGCCGCTGGCATACAGGACGATAGGGTCCCGGCAGCCGGTGGCAAACCGGCCGATCTCGACGTGGGCCACGCAGTGGTTCACGCCGACAAGCGGGACGTTCCATGCGAGAGCCAGGGCACGGGCTGCGGTGGCGGTGGTCCTGAGGCAGGGGCCCAGGCCCGGCCCCTGGGAGAAGGCCACGCCCCGGATCTCGCCCGCGCCGGAGAGGGCCCGTTTCACCACGTCCTTCATCACCTGCGCATGGTGCTGGGCGGCTTCCCGGGGATGGATCCCTCCCTGGGGCGGGGCGTAGGCATGGGAGTGGAGGGTGATCAGATCGTCACCAAAAACCGAAGCGCTCAGGTTCCAGGCGGTGCCCTCGATCCCGAGCACGTGCCCCTGCGACATGGGAAAAGAGGTTATTTCTTCTTGAATTCGGTGTATCCGCACTTTCCGCACGAGGACCGGTCCTTATGCTCGGCGAGCAGCACCCCGGTCCCGCACCGGGGGCAGCTCCGCCGCTGGAGCACCGTCTTCCCGTCCGTGACGGTGTAGTAGGCGCTCCGCCTGACTCCCTTGGGGGCTTTCGCTGCCATCCGTTACGTGCCCCCTTCCGGCGCGGCCTTGGGCTTGCCCCGCTCTGCGAGATAGCCCCTCTCGGTCTTCACCCGTGACTCCTCATCATCGTAGATGCGGGCAGATCCCGTCACCACCCGGGTGCCGAACCGGCTCTTCACCTGGTCCAGCACCACGGCCTTCTCGTTCAGGTTCAGGATGGCGCAGACCTTGCCCATCACCTCGCTGCGGGAGGGGGTGGCCTTGTCGTACCCCAGGGTGAACGTGATCTCCCGCCGCTTCAGGAGCTCGTTCCTCCGGTCGCTCGTGATCTTGAAATCCATCGGTATCCTCAATAGGTACGCGCCGTACCGATATAAAATATCCCCCGTCACCGGTTACCCGGCGTTCCGTCGGCGATGAACCGGGAGAGGAACGAACGGGCGGCCTTCCGGGCCTTCCCATCCACCCGCCGGAGGACCACGCCCTCCCCCGGCTGTCCGTACAGGATCATCGCTCCCGTCGGAGCCGCCAGGACGAGCGGGATCACGGCCAGGTCCTCCTCACCTTCCACCACGATCATGGCCGGGGGATCGGCCACCGCGTCCCGGATGGCCAGGACCAGTTCATCGGAGATGGTGCCGGGAGGGTTCCTGGCCGGAAGCGTGCGGACAGGGAGCCGGGGCACCCGGGTGCAGGGGGCCCGCATCGTATGACCGTCGATGATGGCCACGTCAGGGGTGATCCCGGCCTGGATCAGGTGATGGGTGACCACGTCCCCGACCGAATACACCGCATGCCCCGCGAGGAGGGGGAGAAGGGCAGTGAGGGAAGGATAGAGATCCCCGAAAGGTTTCTTCAGCTCGGACCGGATATCGTCGGGGAGCCGCCGCATCAGCGGACCTTCAGGGCATAGCGTCCCGGAAGCTTGATGTTGAGCCGGCGGGCCATCTCCGAGTGCTCGGGATCGATGATCACCAGGTAGCCGGCCCAGTCGTTGGTGAGCGTGGTGGAGCCGCAGACCGTGCAGGCCTCGCCCTCCACCACCCGGTGGCACTGCCGGCAGACATTCCCCTGCTTCTTACGCACTACCATGGCCGCTCTTCTCCTTCTCCCGCTCCAGGTCCTCGGCCAGCCACCGATCGGTGCCGAGCCCGGCCTGCCGCATGGTGAGGCCGATCTTGGACTCCCGGGGTTCCCGCTCGTTCAGGGAGAGGGTTACCACCCGTGCCCGGACCGCGTCGCCGACTCCGATGAACCGCTTGGACTCCTGGCAGATCAGCCTGCCGTTCTTCTCATCGTAGTTGATGAAGTCGTCCGAGATCTGGCTCACATGGAGCATGGCGTCGATGGGGCCCAGGGAGACGAAGCAGCCGAAGGTGGTGGTCTCCACCACGTCCCCCTCGATCACCTCCTGGAGCGCGAGACGCAGCACCAGCGCCTCGAAGGTCACGTCATAGTAGACGGCCCCGTCCCCGGGGATCAGTTCCCCCTCGCCGATATCGTGGACCCTGGTCACTGCAATGAAGATCCCGATCTCGCGGTCAATGGACCCTTCCAGCTGCTCCTGCAGCACATTCAGCACCACCGCGCCCAGGTCCTCCCCGAGCCGGTTCGGCGGCACCCTCACCTTGTCTGCCAGTTTCATCCGGTAATACATGGATGCACCCTATCCCCTGATCAGTTCCAGCCTGTTCTTTCCCCGGAGGGAGACGACGGCGATACCCCGGCCCAGGAGGTCGTCGCGGAGAACGCGGTCGCAGGTGACCACGACACTTCCGTCCCGGGCGGCCACCTGAGCGATGCGCGCATCGGTATCGGTACCCGCGGGCCCCGCCTCCTCCACCGTGCACCGGGAGAGGAGGGAGAGACCCAGGCGGGCGGCTGCGGCGTCCCTGCCATGTCCCCGGGCGATCCCCTCCAGCTCGGCGGCCACCTCCCGGATGGTGCGGACCTCGCAGGCCCCGAGGAGACGCTCCAGCTCGCCGAAGAGGTCGATCCCGAACTGTCCGGGCAGGAGGAATGCGTTCGTGTCCACGACGACCCTCACTCGGCCAGGACGCCCATCCCGATCAGGCGCCACCGCCCGCCCACCTGCCTGCTGATGGCGATCCGGGCGCCCACGTCGGCGCAGACGGGCCGCTTCAGCGTGGTCTCCACCAGATCTTTCTTGGTATTCGTGACAACCCCCACCGTGACCGCCGTCCCCACCGAGAGCATCAGCGGCTCCTTGTGACGGAGGGGCTCGATGGAGACCTCGCTCTCGGCGCCCACCACCCGTTCCATCAGGGTCACGTGGAACGTCAGGTGGTCCCACACCGGCGGCAGCTGGCCGGGGCGCCCCGCCACCTGGCCTGCCAGGGCATCGCTCTTCGTGAGTGCCGGGTCCAGGTTGGTGCCGATACCGAGCAGGCCGCCCGGGGTGGCCTCCTGCACCCTCTTGTTCCCCGTGTGGATGGAGGTGATGGTGGTCAGGACCGGTTCCCACCTGATCCGGTTCTCGGCCTGCACCTGGAGGCCGGGCCGGATCTCGACCTCCTCGTTCTCGTGGATCACGCCCCGGATCAGGGAACCGCCGATGACCCCGCCCTTCAGGTCCTTCACGTTGCTCCCCGGCTTGTTGATGTCAAAGGACCGGGCGACGAGCATCACCGGCGCTGCCGACGGGACCCGGGCAGGTTCGGGGATGGTCGCGTCCAGGGCCTGGATAAGGGCCCCCAGGTTGATGTTCTTCTGGGCCGAGACCGGGACAATGGGTGCCGACTCTGCCACCGTTCCCTTGATGAATTTCCTGATCTGGCCGTAATGCTCCAGCGCCGTCTTCTGGGTCACCACATCGATCTTGGACTGGACGATGACCACGTTCCTGATCCCCACCATCGAGAGCGCCATCAGGTGTTCCTTCGTCTGCGGCTGGGGGCAGGTCTCGTTGGCCGCAATGACGAGCATGGCACCATCCATGAGCGCTGAACCGGAGAGCATGGTGGCCATCAGCGTCTCATGACCCGGTGCATCGACGAAGGAGATGGTGCGGAAGGGCGTGGCCGTTGCTCCGTCCGGGCAGGCGGCCTTCGTGGTGTAGGCATCAGGTCCCTGGATGCCGGGGCATGTGGAGAAAGTGGCATCTGCATACCCCAGCCGGATGGAGATCCCCCGCTTGATCTCCTCGCTGTGCCGGTCCGTCCAGACACCGGTGAGGGCAGAGACCAGCGTCGTCTTCCCGTGGTCCACGTGCCCCACGACCCCGATATTCACGCTGGGAATGGAGATATCCCTCACCGGCAGTCAAACCTCCCTAACCACTAGAACGCCGGCCTACTTATACCTGATCCGACTCTCCCCCGGGTTCTGCCGTCGGTGGAGGCGTATGTGCGGGCGATATGCCGGCGGGAGGGGGAGACACCCTCCTGGACCCTCCCCCATGAGGATAGTCAGACGGGCGGGTTTGCTGCCGGTGGTGTCCGGTGGTGGCTGCGGGAAACCGGCGGGGGGTGCCCACGCGGCGGGGGCGGTGAGCCCCCGAGAGCGTCCCGGAAGCACTCTGCGGAATGGTGACACCGGCACATCTTGATCAGAGAAGACCGCATGCAAGGTGGCGGGGGCGGTGAGCCCCCGAGAGCGTCCCACTAGGAGAACCTGGCCCGAAACCACAGACATGGTTCAATCAGAGAATACTGGATGGGAGGCAGCGTGAATGGGAAAAACCTTATCCCGGTCCAGAAAAGGGTACCATACGTGATCCGTGATGTCCCCAGAGCCTGAATCCGAGCTCTCCCGCATCGGCATCTCCCTCCCCCAGGGCCTCCTGGACCGGTTCGATGAGATCATCCACCTCCGGGGGTATTCCTCCCGTTCCGAAGGGATCCGGGACTCCATCCGGGCCTACATCACCCACTACCAGTGGATGGCGGACGTGAAGGGGGAGCGGCAGGGGGTCATCACCATGGTGTACGACCATCACCAGCGGGGACTGATGCAGACGATCCTGGACATCCAGCACGAGTACGGGTACGTGATCCAGGCCTCGCTCCACTCCCACGTCACCCATGACAGGTGCCTGGAGGTGATCCTGCTCCGGGGCGAGGGCTCGGAGCTGAAGCGGGTGGCCGAGCGCCTCATGTCCCAGAAAGGCGTGGAATCGGTGAAGCTCACCACCATCGCCGTGAAGGACTAGCGGCCCCCGGACGACGGGGTGGGGGTCTTCTCCCCAGGTTCTGTTGACCGACGGACCCTGTCGTATTCTCTTGGAATACAACTCTTCCCTGACCACCGAAGGAAGCGAACCTCAGCCCGTTCTCACGGGAGAGGTCTCACCCTCTGCTGGGGTACGCCGGAGGCTCCTGTCCCCGCCGTGCTCCCCGACGGAGAGGCCTCAGCCTCCCCCGTCACACATCTCGTCCAGGTGGGTCGTATCGGTGTGGAGCTTCCTCGCGAACTCCCGCTCCTCGGCGAGGCGTTCCAGGTCGCCCCTCTCTGCCGTCGGCCCTGCCTTCCCCTTCCCCTCGTAGGTGACCAGCTGGTCGATCCGGTACAGGAGATGGGTGCTGTCCAGCTCGGCGAAGAGGTCCCGCTCCTGCTTCTCCAGCCGCACCACCTTCCCCACGGTGCCGGTGCGGGGGTACCGGACCTGCATGCCGACAGTAATCTCCCCTGACTCCATCATGATCCCCCCTGTCGGCCAAAGTATAAAAGATCTCCTGCCGTACCTTCCGGACATGTCTCCGGATATGCCTCCGGTCATGCCGCCGGCCATGCCTCCGGTCATGCCGTTCACCCTTGCCCGCGGGGAGAAGCGGTACTTCACGGGCACCCACCGCACCCGGACCCCGGAGGAGACGCTCACAGCCGTCGCGCCCCTCATGGAGGACATCGGCGTCACGGAGGTGGTGGACCTCACCCCGCTCGATCGGCTGGGGATTCCCTGCTTCGCGGCGATGAGGCCCAGCCGGGCCTGGGGGTCGGTCCAGATCCACCCCGGGAAAGGGGCCGACCCGCTGCAGGCCCGGGTCTCGGCGATGATGGAGGCGGTGGAGCGGTTCTCCGCAGAGTACCGGGCGGACCCGATGCAGATCGCAAGTTACGAGGAGATCGGGGTGGCACGGGCAGTGGACCCCCAGGATCTGATCCTCCCCCGCAGGCTGGCCATGGGGGAGAAGGTCCACTGGACGGAGGGGTGGGACCTCCTGAACGAGGAACCGGTGTGGGTACCGGCGAACGCCGTCTTTTACCCGTACGACTCCCGGGGCATGGTGACCCCGCTCTTCCGCCCGGATCCGAACGGTCTGGGGGCCGGGAACACGCGGGAGGAGGCGATCCTCCACGGCCTTCTGGAGGTGGTGGAACGGGACGCCCTCTCCGTGGCCACGCAGGCGAACCGGCTGGGGAAGCGGCTGGTCCTCCCTGAGGGGGGGATTGCCCGGGGGCTCCTGGACCGGTGCCTGGCAGCAGGCCTCGCCGTCCATCTCTGGCTGGTTCCCGGCCGGACCCGGGTACCGGTGGTGGCAGCGGCAGCAGATGACCCCGTGGCCCGGGACCCGGCCCTCCTGGTCACGGGATCAGGGGCCCACACCGATCCTGAGATCGCGGCGATTCGGGCCCTCACCGAGCTGGCCAATTCCCGGGTGATCCACTTCCACGGGGAAGGGAAAAATCCCGGGCGCCAGGAGATGGTGCAGCGGATCGGGTATGACCGGCTGAAACGGGTGAACCGGGCCTGGTTTGCCGTTGCGGAAGAGATCCCCCTCGGGCAGGTTCCCGGGCTCGCCACGGATACCATTGATGGCGATATCCGGGCGGTGATGCGGGAGCTGGAGGAGCAGGTCCCGCGTATCTGCATCTGTGACCTGAACCGGACCGGAATCCCGGTGGTCAGGGTGGTGGTCCCGGGGATGGAGGTTTCCCACCTGAACGTGGACCGGAGCCGGTCCGCGGTGGCCTTCTCCGGGGGCGGCCTGTCAGAGCGGGTCTAGAAGTATCCCACTTTTCTGAGGACCCGTGCCACCTCTGCCGTGGAGGGACGGGGAGCGGGTACCGGGACCGGTTCCCTCTCTTCCCGGAGCCCCCGGAAGATGGCGGCGATGGCGGACCCGTGGGAGGGGCCATAGCCTCCCTCCAGGACGAGGGCCAGGGGGCAGTCAGCCGCATGCCGGGCGATCCGGGTCAGTTCCGCGTAGTCACCGGGCTCCAGAAGCATCGATCCCTGCGGGTCGTCCCTGAGGGCATCCTGGCCGGCCGAGATGATCAGGAGGCCCGGCCGGAACCGCGAGATTGCCGGGGCGAAGACCCCCCGGAAGATCAGGGAATAGTCCGCCAGGGTGGCGCCCGGGGGAAGGGGGGCATTGAGGGTATGCCCCTTCCCTGCACCTGTGCCGATCTCATCGACCCACCCGCTCCCGGGAAACGCATTCTGCTGGTGGATCGAGCAGAAGAGGACCCGCTCACTGCGGGAGAATGCGGCCTGGGTCCCGTTGCCATGGTGGAGGTCCCAGTCCAGGATGGCGACCCGTTCCACCCGGTCCAGGGCCCGGGCGGTGGCGATGGCGGCGTTGTTGAAGAGGCAGAACCCCATCGCCCTCCCGGGTTCGGCATGGTGGCCCGGTGGCCTGACCATGGCGAAACAGGTCTCCCCTGCAAGCGCCCGTTCCCCGGCGGCGATGGCGGACCCCGCGGCGCAGCGGGCTGCCCGGTAGGCATGGGGGGAGATGAAGGTGTTTACATCCAGGAACCGTTCTCCCTTCGAGATCCCGTGCAGCC
>JAJRDF010000021.1 GCA_028678555.1 Methanomicrobiales archaeon | reverse complement strand
CCCTCACTCAAACAGCGGCTCGATATCCTCGTCAAAGAGAGCCGTCTTCTTCTCCTTTGCCCGGATGGCATCCTCCTTGGTCTCCTTGGCGATCTCCAGGAGTTCCCGGATCCGGGGTGCATTGCCCACGGTGGCCAGCACCACCACCGCCGCGATATAGTTGGAGTCCACCGGGTAATCCCCGCCCCTCACTTCGATGCCGGAGATATTCTCCTCCACCCATGACTTGGCCTTCTCGACGCCCTTCCGGTCCATCTCCTCGGGGGGGCCGGCAAGAAGCACGAGGGCCCTCTCGGCGGATGAGTAGTCGCAGGGGAGCGTCAGCCGGCCCAGCATGGCACGCCGCACGAGGGCGATGATCTTGGCCGACTTGTCCTCTCCGAGCAGCACCTGCTCGGAGGCCTGCTTCTTCTTCAGGGAATCCCGCAGCCCTCCAAACATCCCCTTCTTCTGCTTGGTCCGCTGGCTCACCACTTCGGTGATGGCGTACCCGACGCTGGAGATCCCGCCCCCCCGGAGGGTATTGATGATCTCGCTCGAATCCACCACCATCTCCCCGACCCCCATCTTGGTGACCTCCCCGGCCCGGAACAACACCCCGAACCGGCGGACCATCTCGTCGTTCAGGCGCTGGTACGCGGACTTGATGGACTCCCCTTCGTTCTTCCAGGCCGAGTTGTCAAAGAGGAAGGTGTTGTCCACCTCGTTCACCATGGTGGAGAGGCTCCGGGCAGCATTGTAGGAATAGAGGCGGCCCTCTTCGGGGGCCGGGAGGATGCCGAGAGCGTAGACGGGTTCCCGGTAGATACGTTTCAGGTGCCGGGCCAGTACCGGTGTTCCCCCGGACCCGGTACCCCCGCCGAGACCTGCCGCGATGACGAAGGCATCGATGTCGTGGGTGCCCCTCTGGTCGATGGCGTTGATGATGCTGTCGATCTCGTCGGCGGTGACCTTGGCGCCGGTGACATTGTCCGTGCCCACCCCGTGCCCCTTCACCACCGTCTGGCCGATCAGGATCCTGTCCCTGAGGCCGATGTTGCGGAGGCCCATGAGGTCCGTCCGGGCCGTATTCACGGCGATGGCCCGGAAGCTCTGGACAGGGAAGCGCTTATCCTGCTCGACAAACATGTCGCAGATTTTGCCGCCTGCCTGTCCAAATCCGATGAAAAATACACGCATGAAATGACACCATCCGTAAGGCGTGCCGCCCCGGGGCTCTCCGATTGCTCATCTCAATTTCTTTCGGGAAGTTCAAAAACTTTCTTATGGACTTTCCCCAATAGTACACGGGACGAGAATGCGCGTCTGCGTGGTCGGAGGGGGGCTCACGGGTCTGGTCGCGGCCCTGAACCTCTCCGGGGACAATCACGTGGTGGTACTGGAGAAGGGTGATAGCCCTGGCGGGTGCCTCTCCTCGTACCACCGGAACGGCTACTGGGTGGAACGGTTCTATCACCACCTCTTTTCCGGCGATTCCCGGCTCCTCTCCCTCCTGAACGAACTGGGAATCGACGATCGGCTGGAGTGGCTCCGGGGGACTACCGGCTACTACGTCCAGGGGAGGATCCACCCCCTCACCACCCCGATGGAGATCCTCCGGTACCCTTACCTCTCCCTTGCCGACAAGGCCAGGCTTGCCCTCCTCACCCTGCAGGCACGCCGTCTTGACACGGATGCCCTGGACCGGGTCCCTGCCGCGGAGTTCATCCGGACCCGCCTCGGGGATTCACTATACAACTCCTTCTTTGAGCCCCTGCTCCGGTCCAAGTTCGGGGACCGGAGCGAAGAGGTGTCCGCGGCATGGCTCGTTTCCCGGATCGCCATCCGGTCGAACCGGGGGGCAGGCGGGGAACGTCTCGGATACCTGAAGGGCGGATTCCACCTGCTGGTGGAACGGCTGATGGAAGCGGCGGGGGAGAAGGGATGCGAGGTCCGTCTGTCCACGCCGGCACGCCGCCCGGAGCGGCACAACGGCAGATGGAGGGTGAACAAAGAGACCTTCGATGCGGTGCTCTGTACCATACCCCCCGGGGGAACCGGGACTGGGGGGGCCATGGACGTGCCCTACCAGGGGGCCGCCTGCATGACCATCGGGCTGGACCGGGATGTGACCGGGGGCGTGTACTGGCTGAACATGAAGGACCCGGCACCCTATGGTGCTGTTGTCTCCCATACCAACTTCGCCCCGGTGGAATGGTACGGGGAGCACCTGGTGTACCTGGCATCCTACTTCAACCGGACGCTCCCGCCGGACTACGGGGAGAAGATGCTCTCAGACTTCTGCCAGCGGTTCGGTGTTCCCGCACCGGCCATCCACTGGCATGCGCTCGCGGTGGAGCCGCTCGCCGGGCCGGTGTTCACGACGGGGTACCGGGAGCATATACCGGACTACGGCCGGGCCGGGTGTTACCGTGCAGGCATGTTCAGCCTCCCCAACTACCCGGAGCGGTCGATGGAGGGATCGGTGACTGCCGGTATCCAGGTGGCTGCGCTGATCAGGGAGGAGGCAGCATGACGACCCCCGTCGAGGTGACCGCGGTGATCCCGGTCTTCAATGACCGGGCTGCACTGGAAGCGGCCCTGCCCCGGTCCCTGGAGGTGCTCACCTCGATCACCCCCTCCTTCGAGATCATCGTGGCAGAGGACGGATCCACCGATGGCAGTGCCGGGTATGTCAGGGATCAGGAGTCGAAAGATCCCCGGGTACGGCTTCTCCACAGCGACGAGCGCCAGGGCCGGGGAAGGGCGCTTACCCGTGCCTTCCGGGAAGCCAGGGGGTCCATTGTCTGCTATTACGACGTGGATCTCGCCACCGATATGTCCCACCTGGGGGAACTGATCGGTGCCATCCGGGACGGGTACGACATGTCGACGGGATCCCGCATGATGCCGTCCAGCGATGTGAGACGCACCGGCGAGAGGGAGGTGGCGAGCCGGGGGTACAACCTGCTGGTCCGGCTGATCCTGGGGAGCCGGATCCATGACCACCAGTGCGGGTTCAAGGGGTTCCGCCGGGACCGGATCCTCGCCCTGCTCCCGTCGGTGAAGGCCACCCACTGGTTCTGGGACACCGAGGTGCTGGTCCGGGGCCAGCGGGACGGGTACCGGATCCGCGAGTTCCCGGTGCGGTGGAGGGCCAGCCGGGGCACGACGGTGAAGACGAGGGACGTGACCGGGATGGGGGGCGCGATCCTCCGGCTCTGGTGGCAGCTTCATGTGGCGAAGGATTAGCATCTTCATCCTCTCCTGCGGCGTGGCCGTGGCCATCCTTGCGTACATGCTCTTCCTGATCTGGGACGAGCTCATGGAGACCCTGGCCAGCGCCGATCCCCGGTTCCTGGTGCTGGCCGTCATCATCTGCATCACCGGCTGGTGGATGCGGGGGTGGCGCTACCGCTACATCCTGGATACCCTGGAGGTGAAGGTCTCCCTCGCCTTCTCCACGGCAACTATCCTGGTGAGCCAGACCGCCAACCTGGTGGTACCTGCACGGCTGGGTGACCTGATCCGGATCTTCATCCTCCACCACGAACGGGAGACACCCTACGAGATCGGCCTCTCGTCCATTGTCGTGGAACGGGTCTTTGACGTGCTGATGCTGGCGGTGCTGGGCCTCCTCGCCCTCCCGTTCGTTCTCGGGGCCCCGCCCTGGATCTATCCGGTCATCGTGATTCCCATCATGCTCATCGGCATCTTCTTCCTGGTGCTGGTGCTGACCGGGAAGCTCACGGCACAGAACCGGATCTTCGCCTTCCTCCTCCGGATGCTGGAGGGGATCCGCAGGGCATCCCTCTCCCTCCGGTCCATTGCGGTGCTGGGAGTGTCCTCGCTCCTGATCTGGATGATGGATGTGCTGGCCTGTGCGGCGGTGGCGCTCATGTTCGGCCAGGAGATTCCTTTCGCCGTCATCGTCCTGGCCATCGTCGTGGGCAACCTGGTGAAGGCAGTCCCCGTCACGCCCGGAGGGGTGGGAACCTATGAGGCCGCGGTGGCGCTCACTCTCATGATCGCGGGGGTGGGCCAGGACGCTGCCACCCTGATCGCCATCCTGGACCACCTGGTGAAGAACGCGGTCACCCTTGCCGGCGGGGTCATCTCCATCGTGTTCCTGGGGAGCTGGGTGATGTCGGTGATCAAGCAGGCATTCCGGAGCGGGGGAGGGGGTGAAGGCGATGGCGGTACCGCCTGAAACGGTCCTCCTGAATGTCATCTCCTGGCTCCTCTTCCTGAAGCTGGTCCAGACCGCGCTGTGGCCACCGCTGGAGAAGGTCCTTGGGAGATACGGGTACCCTGCCGCGTACACCGTCTCGGTACTGCTCTTCACGGTGCTGAGCTGGTACCTGGCTCTCGTCGGCCTTCCGGTTCCCCTCGCCGCGGTCCCCTTCCTGGTTCTCCTGGCCGTGCAGGCCGCGAAGGGGTGCTACCGGAGGGAACGGTGGCAGGGGATGTGGAAATGGGACCTCATCTTCCTCATCGCGTTTCTCGTCATGGCCGAGATGCGGTACGTGAACCCCTCCATCGCCTACGCAGAAAAGTTCATGGACCACGCGTTCATGGCATCCCTGATGCGGACACCGGCGGTACCGCCGCTTGACCCGTGGTATGCCGGCGGCAACCTGAACATCTACTACTACCTTGGCTACTGGATGGCAGGTGCCATCGGTCTCACCACGGCCGTTCCCTCCTCCGTGGTCTTCAACCTGGCCATCCCCACCGTCGTGGGGCTGGCCGTCGTGAACCTCTGGATGGTGGGCGATCTCCTCCTGCCGCGCCTCACGTGGCTGCCTGTCGTCGTGCTGCTCCTCGTCAACCCTTCCTTCCTGGTGCAGAGTGCCTTCCAGCTGCAGAATATCCTCGGAGGAGGAACTTTCAGCCTCATGGACCTGGTCTGGAAATCGACCCGGACCATTGAGAACACCATCACCGAGTTCCCGCTCTTCTCCTTCCTCTGGGGGGACCCCCACCCCCATGTGCTGGCCATCGGGAACCAGGCCTTCCTCATCTTCCTCCTGGGCTTCCTCTTCACCCGGTGGCAGACCCTCAGCGGGAGGGCGAGGGCGGGCCTTGCCCTCCTCGTGGCCCTCTCGCTGGGATCAATGCCCCCCTCCAACTCCTGGGACGTGCTGGTGTACGCACCCTTCACCCTCCTCATCCTCGCCGTCTGCCTGTGGCAGGCATGGAAGGCCGGGCAGGAGGAGGAGACCCGGCATACCCTCGCAGCGCTCGTGCTGGTGCCGGTCGCATCGGTGGCCCTCTTCCTCCCGTACTATTTCCAGATGGCCGGGAGCGGGTTCAACGGGGTCTTCCCCGTCGCCACACCCTCTGACCCGGTCCAGTTCCTCCTGGTGAACGGTTTTTTCCTGGCGGTGATCACCGTGTATGCAGCCCGGGGTCTCCACACTCACCCCATCATTGCCATCCCTGCAGCCGGGGCAGGGATCGTGCTGGCCGCCGCCGGCTTCCCGGCCGCAGGGATCGCGGCTGTCATCCTTCTCCTGCTCCTGGCACGGGAGGACCGGGACTATCCCTGGTGGCTGGCGGCCGCCGGGCTCAGTCTGCTCATCCTCACCGAGGTCCTGTACCTGAAGGATAACTTCGGAGTCACCTACTACCGGATGAACACTGTCTTCAAGTTCTCGTTCATCGCCTGGATGATGCTGGGCACCGCATCCATGATCTTCGTTGGACGGTTCCTGAATGGCCTTCGCTGGGGTGAGGGGATCACGGAAAAGACATCCCGGATACTCACGGTCGCCGTCGTGATCCTGCTCCTCGCCGCTCCCCTGGTCCTGCAGGTGAACTTCGCCTTCCGCGGCGGGACGCTGGACGGCCTCGCATTCCTGGACTCAGCGCACCCGGGGGACGCGGCCGCCCTGCAGTATCTTGGTACCCTCGGCGGTGATGAGGTGATCGTGGAGGCGGTGAAGGGTGATTACGAGTACTATTCCCGGATCTCTGCCTTCTCGGGTATCCCGGCTGTCATCGGCTGGCCATTCCACGAATTCATGTGGCGGGGGGAAGGTTCCGGTGTCATGGGGCGGGTGGCCGACGTGAAGGCCATCTACGAGGATCCGGCCCGCCGGGGAGACCTCTTGCGGGACTACGGTGCAACCCTCCTCTATGTCAGTGACATCGAGCGGGGATTGTACCCTGCCATGAACCTCACCGGGGGAGGGCTGACCCCCGTCTATGATGCGCAGGGCGTCACCATCTACCGGTTCACCGGGTGAGGAGAGGAAACCACAGAGGAGCGGGAGTGAGGGAGCCTGCCCTCTCCTGGACCGTCTCGTGATGGGGATTGTGGTGTGGCGGTGACACACATTCGATGAGTACCGGTGAGACGCTCTCGGGGGCTCACCGCCCCCGCCGCGTGGGCGTCCCCCCTCCGCCTTGGGATTGATGGCCAGGTCAGATGCATCTCACGATAGATCAATCGGCTGACTCCTGATACCCCGGCTCAGGTTATCCTCATGGGAATGGGACCGGGAGGGGGCCTTGCCCCCTCCCGCAGAAGTACAGGATACAGAACTGCATCGAGGGAAAACATAAAAGAACGAGATGATGAATGAGAACTATGGAATCTCCCCAGGGAGCCATCTGCCAGAGTTGCGGCATGCCCCTCAGAACAGCTGAGGATCACGGGACAGACCAGGACGGAAGTACCAGTGCAGACTACTGTTTTCACTGCTTTCAGGGTGGAAGATTTCTCGATGAGGGTATCTCTCTGCAGGAGAAGATCGAGAAGAATGTCCGGTTCGGGGTCCAGATGGGGATGCCGGAGGAGATGGCGAGGCAGATGTGCGAGGATATCCTGCCGACATTGAAACGGTGGAAGAAGAAATAATCCGGCAGGTTCTCACCTCCCTCCGGGCATTTCCGCCGGTGTACCCAGAACCCGCCGGGGCCCATCCGCAAACCTTTATCATCGGCGCTGATGAAATGAATAGGTTACACCGTCACTGACTGATGAGTGATGAGGGGGCGGAAAAACGCCCCTGAATGAGGTGAGTCATGGCAACTGCTGCAAAATTTGATGTGCCGGACGAGATCCAGAACCGGGCGCTGGAAGCCCTGGAGATTGCCCGGGATACCGGTAAGGTGAAGAAGGGAGCCAACGAGGCAACGAAGGCCATCGAGCGGGGCCTCGCCCAGCTCGTGCTGATCGGGGCCGACGTGCAGCCCGAGGAGGTCGTCATGCACCTTCCCGCCCTCTGCGACGAGAAGAAGATCCCGTACCTCTTCGTCAAGAAGCAGAATGATATCGGCGCGGCCAGCGGGCTCGACGTCGGCTCGGCGGCGGCCGCCATTGTGAAGCCCGGGAAAGCCAAGGAGATCATCGACGACATCGTGAAGAAAGTCACCGAACTGAGAGGATAAGGCGATGGTCGGAGATGCGACGCCGGCGGAGGTGATCGAGGTGATCGGCAGCACCGGCATGCACGGGGAGGCGATGCAGGTGAAGTGCCGGATCCTGGACGGTCCCAACAAGGGCCGGATCATCACCCGGAACACCGTGGGCCCCATCCGTGAGGGCGATATCCTGATGCTCCTCGAGACCGAACGCGAGGCCAAGAAGCTCTCGAAGCGGTGATCGGCATGGTTGATACCCATACCTGCAGCTTCTGCGGAGAGACGGTGGAGCCCGGCACAGGCAAGATGTTTGTCAGGAAGGACGGGGCCATCTTCTACTTCTGCAGCACCAAGTGCCAGAACAACTACCGGCTGGGGAGGGTCCCCCGGCTCGTGGCCTGGACAAAGGCAGGGAGAAAGGCGAAGGGCAAGGAGTGATCCCTGGTGGACCGAACCTTCGTCATGATCAAGCCGGACGGAGTCGCCCGCGGCCTCGCCGGGGAGATCATCTCCCGCCTTGAGGAAAAAGGCCTGAAACTCGTGGCTGCACGGCTGGTCCGGGTCACCGAGGCCCAGGTGATGGACCAGTACCGTGAACACGCGGGGAAACCCTTCTTCCCGTCTCTCTCGGCCTACATCATGAGCGGCCCCTGCCTGCCCATGGTCTGGGAGGGGAGGAATTCCGTCGCGGTGGTCCGCCGGCTGATTGGCGCCACCAATCCCGCGGAAGCGGCACCCGGCACCATCCGTGGAGACCTGGGCATGGACACCGGGAGGAACCTGGTCCATGCCTCCGACTCCCCCGAAAGCGCTGCACGGGAGATCAGGATCCATTTTTCCGAAAAGGATCTGGTGGAGTACCGGCGGGTCGAGGAACCGGTGCTCTACGAGTGGACCGGGTAATCCCCCGTTCCCCACCGCTTTTCAGCCGGCGTTTACTTTCACACCGCCCATGCCCCGGGTTCATATCCCGGTAGATCGACTTGGGAAGTGCATACCATTACCTCAATGAACTCCACTCTTTTCGGATGCCTCCGGGCATCCGGTTTCTGACGCCGGGAACTGACGTGTTTCGACCCGGGATTCCTGGATCACACACCTCCGGAACCAGGGGGACCGTGGATGTCTCCCATGGTATCCTTCCTGATCATGGGGTCACGGTGGGCAGGTGAGCCCGGGGGGCCTGGAGAACTCCCGCAGGGATTCCGGAAAAATGGGGAAGGAGGGAGGGAGAGGAGATTCACAGGCTCATGACGAGAAGCCCGGCCAGGACGACGGCGAGGATTCCCGCGAGGTAGAGGAGTATCTGCAGGACATTGTTCAGGTTCCGGGACTGGATCTCGGCGGACCACATCTCTTTCG
Organism: Methanomicrobiales archaeon; assembly: GCA_028678555.1. Classification (GTDB taxonomy): domain Archaea; phylum Halobacteriota; class Methanomicrobia; order Methanomicrobiales; family JACTUA01; genus JAJRCY01. The sequence continues at coordinate 3,091 of JAJRDF010000021.1, read as the reverse complement.
AGATCCCTTTCGCAATGTCCGTGTATTCAGGTTCCGCGCGTTGCATGGTCCCTTCTGAACAAATCCTGCTCCTGTATTTGAATTTCTCCTGCGGTGATGTTAAATATATCGTTCGTATCCCTGCACAGTGTTCCAATCCGGCCAAGATACAGGGAGATAATCCTGATTCCCCGCCGCATCATTCTCCCTCCTGACATCCATACTGACGTGGTACCCGTCAGTGAGCGACCGGGAGATCCGGAACGGGATCGTCCTTCCCGGCCGCCCCCGGCCCTGCGCCGGGAAGGACACCGGATCTGCAGGTTTATTACGACGGCGATCAGAACTGACTGCCATGGATACGGATCTGTCATCTCTGCTCATGGCCGGTATCGGAATTTGCATGGTCCTGGCAGGGATCATCGTGGGATCGATGGTGCTCTCCAGCCGGTATCCTGCCATGGGAGTATCTGTCTCTCCCCTCGTGCTCATGGTTCTCGTCCTTCTCGCCGTCCTGATCGTGGTCTTTGCGGCGGTGGTGGTGATCAGGGGGCTGGATAACGGGGGAGACCTGGGACGGTCCTGATGAAGGTCTGTATCGCCCAGTACCGGAGCGTGTGGGAGGAGCCGGGGGAGAACCTGCGCAGGGCAGGGGCCCTTGTCGAGAATGCCGCCCGGCGGGGAGCGGATCTCATCTGCTTCCCGGAGCAGTTCCTGACCGGCTGGTCCCCCGGAGCCTCCCGGTATGCGGAGGGGAGGGACGGTCCCCTCACGCATGCGCTGCAGGAGATGGCCGCGGCGTCCGGGATTCACCTGCTGGGGGCCATCACCGAGCAGGCGTTCCCGAAACCCCGGAACACCTGCCTGGCCATCGGGCCGGAAGGAGAGATTCTGGCCAGCTATGCAAAGACGCATCTTTTCACCCCGGGAGGTGAACAGAACCACTTCAGCCCGGGCGATGGCATCTCCACATTCCCGGTCGGTGCCTGCCGGTGCGGGATTGCCATCTGTTACGACCTCCGCTTTGCCCCCCTCTTCCGGCTCTATGCCCTTGCCGGGGTCCACTGCATGCTGGTCCCGGCCGCGTGGCCGTGCCGGAGGCAGCCCGCATGGGAAGCCCTCGTCGCCGCCCGTGCCGTCGAGATCCAGGGGTACGTCCTGGGGGCCAACACCACAGGGAAGACACCCGTGGAGGAGTACTGCGGGGGATCCCTCGCCGCTGACCCGTACGGCGGGATCATGGCCCGGGCCGGTCCCGGGGAGGAACTCCTTGAGGTGGAGGTTGACCCCGGAACCGTTGACAGCCTCCGCCACCGGATCCCGGTACAGAAAGATTTCCGGCCGGATCTCTATCACCGCCTGATGCAGGCAGGGGATCACGGCCCGTGAAGGGAGTCCACCACCTGCTGCTCACCACGGTGACGGGCGGATGTGCGATCATCCCCATGATCCCGCTGATACCCCCGGGGTGGCTCCCTCCGCTCGCCCTCGGACTCGTCATCGGATCGCTCGCACCTGACGCAGATGCCTCCGATGCTGCCATCCTCCACCCGGGGCTTCCCGGGCGGGGTACCGGGGCCCGGGGATTCTCCCGGTGGATCCTCCCCTTCTTCGGATACCTGATCCGCTACCTGATCTATTACCCGTGCTGGGCGGTGCTCCGCCTCCTCTTCGGCAGGCGGTGCAGCCTGGAGCACCGGGGTCTCCTCCACTCCTTCCTGGGGGTGACCCTGATCACCCTCCTCACGACCGCCTGCCTGGCCGGCTTCCTGTTCCTCGCACGCGGGGATGCGTACCTCCTCCTGGTGCCCTTCGGTTCAGCCCTCCTGGCCGGGTGCCTCCTCCACCTGGTGGAGGATTCGGCCACCGTTACCGGGATCCGGTGGGCGCACCCCTGGAGCGACCACGCGGTGCACGGTACCCTCCATACCGGGAGCGTGAACCTCTGGCCCACCGCCTTCGTCATTCTGCTGGCCGTTGGCGGCGGGATGATCCTGGCAGGCCCCCGGTACACCGGGGAGGCACTCCCCTGGCAGGCCCCGGCCATGTTCCTCTTCCTCCTGCTGGCCTGGGGGGCCTTCCTCCTGGCGTCGGGCGTGAGAACCTGACCCGCGCCCCTCACCGCATACCTATAAACCCGGAGCGCACACGGTGATCAGCATGTACCATCTCGCCTGCATCCACTGCGGAGCCCGGTATCCGCCGGATGCGGTCATCTATACCTGCAAACGCTGCGGCCATCTCCTGGAGGTCCGGTACCCCCTCGGGGAGATCAGGATCGACCGGAAGGAGTGGCAGAGGCGTCCGCTCTCGGTCTGGCGCTACCGGGAGCTCCTGCCGGTGGCAGGGAGCCCGGTGACCCTCCGGGAAGGGGGGACACCCCTCTACCCCCTGGAGCAGCTGGGAAAGGAGATGGGTCTCCGGTCGCTCCATGCCAAGCACGAGGGGATGAACCCCTCGGGGTCCTTCAAGGACCGGGGCATGACTGTGGGGGTCTCCATGGCGCTGCAGCTGGGGAAGCAGACCGTTGCCTGCGCGTCCACGGGGAACACCTCCGCGAGTCTCGCCATGTATGCGGCAAAGGCGGGGATCCCGTCGGTGGTCCTCCTCCCTGCCGGCAAGGTGGCGCTGGGGAAGGTGGCCCAGGCGCTGATACACGGCGCCCGGGTCATCGCCATCCGGGGCAACTTCGACCGGGCGCTGGAGATGATCCACGAGCTCTGCCTCTCCCACGGCCTGTACCTGCTGAACTCGGTGAACCCGTACCGGCTGGAGGGGCAGAAGACCATTGGCTTCGAGGTGCTGGACCAGCTGGGTGGGGTCCCGGACCGGATCGTCCTCCCCGTGGGAAACGCCGGGAACATCTCGGCGGTCCACAAGGGTCTCACCGAGCTGAAGGACCTGGGCTTCATCGACTCGCTCCCCCGGATGACCGGCGTCCAGGCCGAGGGTTCCGCACCGGTGGTACGGGCAATCAGGGAAGGCCTCCCCGAAGTGATTCCCGAGCCTGCGCCGGAGACCGTGGCCACCGCGATCCGCATCGGTGCACCCGTGAACGGGGAGAAGGCCCTTGCGGCCATCCGGAAGACCGGGGGCACCGCGGTCTCCGTCT
>JAJRDF010000020.1 GCA_028678555.1 Methanomicrobiales archaeon | reverse complement strand
AAAATAGGTGGGGATTTTCCCCCTGGGGATTACATTCTTTTTTCAGAGTGTCTGTGCCTCACCGGTGCGTGAAGTACGCCTCGATCCCGTCGGGGGTGACCGCATCGATCCGGGCAAACGCGACCCGTTCGAACTGGATCACCTTGCCAATCTCTGATCGAACCGCTGCCTCGCAGGAGCCGGCCATGTCCCCCTCCGGGTGCCGGAGCATGCAGGGGACCGCCGAGGACGGGGGGAGCCACTGGATGATGGGGGCTTTCACCTTCCGGGCATCCTCCAGGGCGTCGCCGGCGTAGGTGGCGGTGAAGATGCCGCCGGATCCGGTCAATGTGATGTTGCAGAGATCCTTGAGCCGGATCATCCGGTGCCCTGTGAGGTCCGCCCGGGGGACCAGCGCTCTCCCCTCGAAGGGGAGAGAGCGGTACCCCCGGGACGGATCGCCGGGGTGAAGGAGTGCCTGCGCAGTTCGCACAGGAGCTCCCTCGATGGTCAGCTCGACGGGGTCAGGGACAAAGGAGTAGCGGTTTGCTACCGGGTCCACCAGGTCCCGGTTCTTTGCATACAGGTTGTCCCAGGAGAATGAGATGTCCGTCTCGCCGATGCCGATCTCCAGGATGGCGTTCCGCACCGCCTCGGCTGAGATCCCCCGGCGGGCAATGGCCCGGAGGGTCCCGAGCCGGATGTCGTCCCAGCCGGTATAGGTCCCCTCGTCGATTCCCCTGTGCATCTGGGAGGTGGAGAGGACCACGCCCTCGATCCCCATCCGGCCGTAGTGACGGTACACCGGCTGTTTCCAGCCGAAGTAGCTGAAGATGTAGCCCTGCCGGACCGTGTTCGCGATGTGGTCCTTGCCCCGGATCACATGGGTGATCCCCAGCAGGTGATCGTCAATGGCCACGGAGAAGTTCATCAGCGGGAAGACCAGGGCGTCCACCCGGGGGTGGGGCGGGGAGGCGACGATCCGGAAGGCCGAGAAATCCCGCATGGCAGGGTCCGGATGGGTGAGCTCGGTCTTCACCCGCATGGTGATGGTCCCCTCCCCGTACTCGCCGGCCAGCATCGCGTCCCAGAGGGCCAGGTTCTCCTCAACAGTTTGGTCCCGGCAGGGGCAGGCCCTCTTTGCGAGCTTCAGGTCCCGGAACATGTCCCCCTCGCAGGTGCAGAGGTAAGCGCCGCCCCGCTCGATGAGCATGCGGGCGTACTTGTAGTAGAAGTCCAGGCGGTCACTCTGGAAAACCACGTCGTGGACCTGGAGGCCCAGCCACTCGATGTCCTCCCGGACCATGTCGTAGGCGGCAGGATCCACCCGTTTCGCATCGGTGTCCTCGATGCGGAGCACGAACTTCCCGCCGTAGCGCCGGACGTAGGCGTCGTTCAGGAGAGCCGCCCGGGCATGCCCCAGGTGGAGGGGGCCGCTGGGGTTCGGGGCAAACCGCATGACGACACCCCTCTCGGCACCCTCCAGGGGCGGGAGGGCGGTCTTCCGTTCGCCCTTCGTCCCGGAGAGCTCCTGGATCAGCTCAGGGGCGAGGGCTGCGAGGGTTGCATGGCGCTCTCCGGGAGCGATCGCCTCCACGCGGGCGATGGCCTCGGGGAGGAGCTTCGCGATCTCCTTTGCCCGGGGCCGGAGATCGGGGTGGGTGCCCATCACCTTGGAGAGGACGGTTCCGGGCTTGGGGAGGTCGCCGTACCTGACCGCGTTCTGGAGGGCGTAGCGAAAGAGGACCTCCCGCAGGTCCTCTTCCATTCAGGACCCCCGGCTGACAAAGAACTCGCCCAGCTCGAAGAGGAGCCGGCGCTCCTCGCTCCCGGGCAGCAGGGCCAGCGTGGTCCGGCCATGCTCCAGGATGTTCTGTGCCGCCTGCCGCACGTCTGCCACCACGCCGGCGGCCTCCAGGGTGGCAACGAGGGCATCCACATCGGCATCCGTGAGGGGCTTCCGGTACGGGGCAAGGTCGATCCCCGCCTCGCGGGCCTTGATGGAGACGAGCGTCTGCTTCCCCTGCCGGACGTCGGAGGCCCGGTCCTTGCCACTCACGGAAGAGGGTGCAACGAGGTCGATCAGGTCGTCCTGGATCTGGAAGGCGATCCCGGCCGACATGCCGAACTGGAAGAGGGCATCGACCTGCATCGGCTTCCCCCCGGCCATGATGGCCCCGATGGCCGCGGAGGCGGCATAGAGGGCACCTGTCTTCTTCCGCACCATGTCCAGGTACTCCACCTCGGTGACATCGTCCCGCAGCTCGAAGGACATGTCCAGGTGCTGCCCCTCGCAGATATCGTTGCAGGTATCGGCGAGCAGCGAGACGGCCCGCACCCGGGCGCTGTCGGGGGCCGGGGTGCGGCAGAGGAACTCGAAGGCCCGGGCATAGAGCACGTCGCCGGCCAGGATGGCGGTGGGCTCGTCCCAGACGGTATGGACCGTCGGGACGCCGCGGCGCTCGGCGTCCCGGTCCATGATGTCGTCGTGGATCAGGGTGAAGGTGTGGATCAGCTCGAGGGCCAGCGCCGCGGGGGCCACGTCAAAGGAGGACCCCTTCTTCACGGTGTCGGCCGAGAGCAGGCAGACGGCGGGGCGCAGGCGTTTCCCCCCGGCCGACAGGAGGTGGGCGGAGGCCTCCTGCAGCGCCCCGTAGGGGTGGCCGAAGTAGCGGATGATCATGAGATCGATATCCTGGGCCACGTTCTTCAGGTACTCCTGCAGCTCCATGACCTGATCCCTCCTACTTGGCCACCTGGATCTTCTGCCCGTTCCGGAGGATGTGCACGTCGCTCTCGAACTTGTAGCCCACCTCTTCTCTGCAAAGTTCACGTAGGAACCGGTGAAGTTCAGGCCCCCGTGGGACGGGATCACGTGCTGGGGGTCCAGCAGGTGGAGGAGCTCGTAGTGGTCCTCCCGCTGGGCGTGGCCGCTGACATGGAGGTCATCGAAGATCCGGGCCCCCCGCATCTTCAGGCGGGTCTCCACCAGGTAGCGCTGGCCGTAGTTCATGGGGTTCGGGATCACCTTCGCCGAGAAGAGGACCTTGTCCCCCTTGTCGATCTTGAAGGGAGTGTCGTCCAGGGCAATCCGGGTCAGGATGGAGCCCGGCTCCCCCTGGTGGCCGGTGACTATCGGCAGGAACTTGTCCTTCCCGGCCTTCATGATCCGCCGCATGGTACGCTCCACCGTCCTCCGGTTCCCGAACATGGAGAGGGTCTGGGGGAAGGCGACCAGCTTCATCTGCTCGGCCGTGGAGGAGTAACGCTCCATGGACCGGCCCAGGAGCACCGGTTTCCGGCCGATCTCGTGGGCACACTCGGCGATCGTCTTCACCCTCGCGATGTGGGACGAGAAGGTGGAGACAAGGATCGCCGACTTGTCATCCTCGTAACTCGTGATCACGTCCCGGACCATGTCCCGGGCAACCCGCTCGCTGAGCGTGCGGCCCTTCACATCGATATTCGTGCTCTCCACGATCAGCGCGAGGACCCCCTCCTTCCCCAGCTGGCGCAGGCGGGCAAAGTCCGGCGGTTCGCCGATGACAGGGGTCCGGTCCAGCTTGAAGTCGTTCGCATAGACCACCGCCCCGTGGGGGGTGTGGAGCACCGCCATGATCGTATCGATGATGGAGTGCTGCATCCGGACGAACTCCAGCGTGACGGTGGGCGAGACGGTATAGCGCTGCCCGGCCCGGAGCGCAAACAGCTTGTTGTTGACCCCGAACTTCTGCTCGCCCTGGATCTGCTGCCGGATCAGCTCGATCGTGTAGGGGGTGGCGATGACCGGGGCATTGTACCGGTGGGCCAGCTTGGTCACGGCCCCGATATGGTCCAGGTGGCCGTGGGTGCAGACGATGGCCTTCACCGTCCCCTCCACCGTGTTCATCATCGTGTCGTCCGGGATCGCTTTCATCTGGATCAGGTCCAGGGAATGCATGTTCTCGATCTCGGCATCCTCGTGGATCATCACCTGGTCCAGGCGAAGCCCCATGTCAAAAATGACAATATCCTTTCCGCAGCGGACGGCGGTCATGTTCCGTCCCACTTCTTCATACCCGCCCACTGCCACAATTTCGATTTCCATTTCTAGTCTCCTTTTTTCTTATTCTTCGTCATCTGCCGCGTGCTCCCCGTGATCCAGGTCCGTGCCCGGTGGAGTTCTGCCACCGAGCGGGAACCCGTGAGGAACATCGCCGTCTGCAGATCTTCCTGCAGGCCCGTGATCGCCGAGCAGAGCTGCTCTTCGCCCTCAACAGCCGGTGCGAGAAGCGGGAGCGCCATCCCGCAGAGATCGGCCCCCAGGGCCACCGCCTTTGCCATATCCATCCCGCTCCGGATCCCGCCGGTGGCGATCACCGGGCCGCCGGTACCGGCCACCTCGCAGAGGCTCGCCACCGTGGGGATCCCCCAGGCGGCGAACCGCCGGCCACGCCCTGCCGCCGCCTCATCCCTGGCCCGGAGGGATTCGACGAGGGCCCAGGAGGTACCCCCGGCACCGCCGACGTCGATGGCAGCGACCCCGGCGCCCCAGAGGAGGTCCGACGTCTCCCGGGAGATGCCGGCGCCCGTCTCCTTCGCGATCACCGGCACCCGGAAGTCGCTGCAGAGGTCACGGATGGCCTCCAGGCAGCCGGTGGCGTCGTGGTCCCCCTCGGGCTGGATGGCCTCCTGGAGGAAGTTCAGGTGCACGCAGAGGGCCTGGGCCCCGATCATCTCCACCGCCCGGTCCGCCCATTCGATCCCGTGGTCCCGGAGCTGGACGGCGCCAAGGTTCGCGCAGAGGAACGCCGTTGGCGCTTCCTCACGGACCACGGTGAAGCTCCCTTCCAGGTCCGGGTTCTCCAGCGCCGCCCGCTGGGATCCCACGCCCATGCCGATCCCGAAATGCTCGGCGGCGGCGGCCAGCCTCCGGTTGATCCCGGTCGTCGAGGGATGCCCCCCGGTCATGGCGGCGATGAAAAGGGGGGACCGGAGGCGGTACCCCAGGAACCGGACCGAGGTGTCGATCCGGTCCAGGTCCGTACCCGGCAGGGCACAGTGGACCAGGTGCACGTCGGCAAACCCCGGATTGCCTGCCTCCACCTGCTCCTCCAGGCAGATCCGGATGTGGTCCAGTTTTCTCGGCGATGTGGAGTTGTCCTTTGCCATTCCCGTTACCTCTCTCCGATGATGGTGCCGCCGTGGTCCTTCCCGTCCAGGAACGCCCCGATCCGGGAGACGTGGAAGACGTGGGACTCGATCCCCTGCGTGGCGAGGCGCAGCAGCTCCTCCACCTTGCCCCTCATGCCGCCGGTCACGTCCCGGGCACCCGATCCTCCGATGGACAGGTTCCGTGCCGAAGCGGCATCGATCCGGTGCACCACCTCTCCGCCGGGTCCGAGCACTCCTTTCACATCGGTGGCTATCCCCACACGGGAGCACCTGAGGCCGGTGGCCAGGAAGGTGACCAGCTGGTCGCCGGAGACGATGGATGCCCCCCGGGCGCGGTCCGCGACCACGTCGCCGTGGAGGACAGGGGTGATCCCGAGATCCTGCAGCCGCTCCAGGGGTTCGAGGGGAAAGGCGGCGATCCGCCCGTCCTTTGCCACGCAGAAGTGGAGGGGGTGAAAACCCATGGCCTCCACACCCTCCCGGCGGAGTGCCTGCACCACCGCCCGGTTCAGCCCGGCCACCGCGGCATGGGTGACGGCGATCCCCTTCCGGTTCGACCCGTCCACCCCCTCCTGGATCCGGTAGCGCTGCGCCTGCGGGTGGCCGCAGGATCCTGCCCCGTGGACCAGGGTGAGCAGCACCGTCTTCCGCCGTGCGACAGCCTGGCTGATCTCTGCAAGCCGTTTCCGGTCGACCCGGCAGGGACCGCTCTTCTCGGTGATCACGGAGCCGCCCAGCTTCAGGATGACGCGTTCAGGCATGCGCCTCCCTCCGTGCCCCCTCGGTATCGATGGTTGTCACGATGGCCTGCGCATCGCAGGACTCCATGGCCCCCGCCACCCGTCCCCTGGCCCGCTTCGGGGTGAGGGCGATCATGCAGCCTCCGCCGCCTGCCCCCGTGATCTTTGCCCCCATCGCACCGGCCGCCCGGGAAGCCAGCACGAGGCGGGAGAGCGCCGGGTGACCCACGCCGATGGCCTCCAGGAGGGCATGGTTGATGTTCATGAGCCGGCCCAGCTCCGGCGGGTTCTGGAGAGCCCCCACGGCCTCGTTCGTCACCGCCTCGATGGCGTCCAGCACCGCGTTCACCATGGCAGGCCGGACCTGCCGTTCCCGGGCCACCCGCTCCACCATTTTCCTCGTGCTGTGGGAGACCCGGCTGTTCCCGACGACCAGCGGGATGTTCCGGGGAGGAAGCCTGCGGCGTTCCTGGCCGTGGATCAGGACGAGACCCCCGAAGGACGTGACATAGGTATCCGTCGGGCTGGCCAGGCCGTGCTGGACCTTCTTCTCGATGGAGAAGGCGAGATCCGCGACCTGCTCCCGGGTGTAGCCCTTCTCGAACTCCTCGTTGATGGCGGAGAGAGTGGCCACCGTGACGGCGGCGGACGACCCCAGGCCCGAGGCGCTGGGGAGCTGGGACCGGACATACACGGTGCCAAGGACCCCGGTCTCCCGGAAGCACTCCTGGATGTAGGAGGAGCGGGGCCGGGCCGGGTGCCGTGCCTTCCGGACGGTCACCTGGACCCGGGGCTGGATGGCCATGGCGAGGCCGGGCTTCCCGTAGACCACGGCATGCTCCCCGAAGAGAAAGACCTTCCCCGGCGCAGACCACGTGGCCACCTACATCACCGCGATGGCTGCGTACCCCACTACCTGGCCGCGGTCGCCGGTCACGTCGCCGCTGGTGGTGTACTGGAGGAGCTCGGCGTTGCGTGCCCCGAGGCCCTTTGCTGCCAGCACCATGGCAGCGATCGGCCCGTAGCCGCAGGCGCTGACCCCCAGGTCCCGGACCTTCCGGTAGAACCCGTCGGTGTCCAGGGTGAGGAGCGGCCCGATGGCGGCCAGGTCGTCCCGGCGGGCCTGGGCATCCGGCACGTAGTGGGAGAAGTCGCTGGAGGCCACGATCCGCACGTCCCGGCCGGTCCGGTGCACGGCCTCCAGGATCCGCTCCGCGAGATGGGCCGCGCCGGGGGGATCCTGGGCCCCCATCATCACGGGAACCACCCGGGACCGGGGGAACCGGTACTTGATGAACGGCATCTGGACCTCCAGGGAGTGCTCGTCCCGGTGGGAGATCTCGTCCACCTCCACCTCGAGCCGGTTCACGAACTCCGTGTCGTTCTCCACGATCCCCAGGGGAGTCTCCCAGGGCACGGCGGAGGCGCAGGTGAGGAACCCCCGGTGGCTGGGGCCGATGACCACAAACGTGCCGTCGAAGGACGGGTCGATGGCCGTGTAGGCCCGGGCAGCCGTCTTTCCCGAATAGACATAGCCGGCGTGCGGGGAGACGATGCCCCGGGCATTCCGGCCATCGGCAGCCTTCCGGAAGAACCCTTCCAGCAGCTGCTCCAGGTGGCTGGGTTCCCCGGGGTAGAACTGCCCCGCCACGCTGCAGGTGCGCACCTTCATGCGGATTTCTCCCTGTCTCGCAGGCACCGGTCAGATCTCGGTCTCAAAGTCCTCGAGGGTGAGGGACGTGGCGATCCCCCGGAGGCGGAGCATCTCCTTCGTGAGGAGGAAGTAGATCAGGGAGAGTGCCTTGCGCCCCTTGTTGTTCGTGGGGATGACGAGATCCACAAAGCCCGTCATGTTGTTGGTATCGCAGAGGGCGACAATCGGGATCCCGTTCTGCATCGCCTCGGTCACGGCCTGGGCATCGCCGATGGGATCGGTGACGATCACGACCTCCGGCTCCAGGTAGCCCGGCAGGTGCTGGTTCGTGAGCATCCCCGGGATGAACCGGCCCGTCACCGACATGGCGCCGATGGTCTCTGCGAACTTCTTTGCCGGGTACTGGCCGTACTGCCGGGAGGTGACGACGAGAATCCTCGGTGCCGGGTACTGGGCAAGGAACTTGGCCGTCGTCTTGATTCGCTCGTCGGTAGCCCGGATGTCCAGGATGTAGAGCCCGTCGCCCCGGACCCGGTAGATGAACCGCTTCATGTCCTTGGACTTCTGCTGGGTGCCGATGTGGACCCCGGCCGCCAGGTACTCCTCCACCGGGACCAGTGGCTCCTTCAGTTCTATCTCTGCCTCGTTTGCCTGTGGCTGTGCCTGTGCTTCCATTATATCAGCTCCTCGATTCGTATCAGCTCATTCAGTTTTGCCGTCCGCTCCCCGCCGACGATGCCGGTCTTCAGAAAGATGCAGCCGAACGCCGTGGCCAGGTGCGCGATGGTATCGTCGTTGGTCTCCCCGGAACGGTGGCTCATCACCGTCTCCATCCCGTGCCGCTGGGCCAGCTGCACGGCCTCGTGGGTGTCGGTGAGCGTGCCCACCTGGTTGGGCTTGATGAGCACGCAGTCGGCTGCCCCGGTCTCGATCCCCATCATGATCCGCTCGGCGTTCGTGACAAAGAGGTCGTCGCCGCAGATCAGGCACCGGTCGTTCACCTGCCGGGTCAGCTCGGCGAAGCCCTCGAAGTCGTCCTCCCGGATCGGATCCTCGACGTAGACCAGGGAGTAGCGGTCAATGAGATCCGCCATGTACTCCACCTGCTCTGATGTGGAGAGGGACCCTTTCCGGTACCGGTATGCGGAGCCGTCCCAGATCTGGCTCGCCGCCACGTCGAGGCCTATGTTAATGGAGATCTTGAGGGTATCTGACACCTCGTCCACCGCCTGGCGGAGGATCTCGAAGGCCGCGTCGTCGCTGATCCGGGGGGCCCAAGCCCCCTCGTCGCCCTTGCCGCAGGACTGACCCTGTGTTGAGAGGATCTCCTTCACCTTCCGGTGCACCGCGGCGTTCGCGAAGACCGCCTCCTCTGAGTCCGCGGCACCGGTCGGCACCACCAGGAACTCCTGGATCTCGGTGGCGCCCTCAGCATGGGCACCGCCCCCGATGACGTTCCCCAGGGGGAGGGGGGGTGCCGCGACAAAGATCCCGCCCAGGTACCGGAACAGGTCCATGTCCATGGCATCCGCCGCCGCCCGGGCATTGGCCAGCGAGAGGGCCACCGCCACGTTGGCGCCGATGGCCGAGAAGTCCAGGGTCCCGTCAATCTCCCGCAGGATCTCGTCGAACCGGAGCTGGTCCCCCGCATCCTCGCCGATCAGGGTGGGGACCAGGCGCTCCTCTGCAAGGGGGATGGCCTCCTTCACCGGCCGGACCTTCGCCTCGTAGATCCCTGTGGACGCCCCGCTGGGCGCGGCGGCACGTCCGTACCCGTGGGCGGTCCAGATCTCCGCCTCGACGGTAGGGTTGCCCCGGCTGTCCAGGATCGTCCGGAGGGTGATCATTTCGATGGTGGTCATTGCGACCCCACCTTCCGCTTTACTGTGATGGGGATCCTCTCTGCCGTGAACTCCTCAATGGCGATCTCCAGTGGATCGATCCGCGAGGTTTTCACGAGCACCGGCGCGCCCATCGAGATCTGCAGTGCTCTCGCACCGATGATCCGCGCCCGCTCATACCGCGTATACGCTTCCATCTTCCGCCCCCGAAAATGTTACAGTCTTCTCCCTAGATGGGGTCGCTGAGATTCGAACTCAGGTCACAGCATCCCGAACGCCGTAGGATGGTCCAGGCTACCCCACGACCCCTCACTGGTACGGATTGAGATCGTCGATGATCTCCTTGTGCGTCAGCAGCATCCGGCGACAGCAGTACCGCTGCACACCGAGATCGGTGAGGATGGTGCCGGGGTCCTCCCCGGCGTCCCGCCGCTTCTTGAAGTCTTCCCACACCGTGGAGATGACCTTCCCACAGGTAAAGCACCGTACGGGTATCATGTCCACCGAACTCTCACGATCATTTTCCTGTCCTACCGATAAGACTTTTGGAACTTCTTCCTTGCTCCGCGGCCGTGGGGCTTCTTCTTCTCCTTCTGCCGCGAATCGTTGACGAGGAGCGTCCGGTCGTAGCCCAGGTACATCTCCTTGATCTTCGGATCATTGTGCCAGGCCAGGATCCCCCGCCCGAGGGCCGTCCGGATCGCCTCCGCCTGCCCCATGACCCCCCCGCCCCGGACGTCGATGGAGACATCGACGTCTTCCAGGGCGCCGGGGAGGAGCATGAGGGGCTCCGAGATCTTCATCCGGACCAGCTCGGTGGAGTAGATCTCCAGGGGCACGGTGTTGATCCGGATCCGCCCCTTTCCGGTCCTCAGGGTGGCCCTTGCCACCGCCGTCTTGCGCTTTCCGCTGGTGTTGATGATCTTGTCCACGTGATCACTTCCCGTACTTGGCTCCCATGAACGTGCTCACGGCACCCACCGTCACATACCGGGGGGAGGAGAGCCGGGAGACGTGCGCCTCCGGGAAGCTCTCCATCTCCTTCCCCGCAAACTCCGGCGGAACCCCCACGTACACCTTCACCCGGTGGAACGCCTCCCTGCCCGGCTCGCGCTTGTACGGGAGCATCCCCCGGATCGTCCGCTTCACCAGGTGGTCGGGCCGCCGGGGGAAGAACGGGCCGCCCTCCCGGGAACCGCGGCTGCGCTTCTTTTCGTAGATTGCAAAGACCCGGGCCTTCGTCCCCGAGATCACCGCCTTCTCCGCGTTCACCACCGCGATCTCCTCCCCCGCCATGAGCCGGTGGGCGAGGAGGCTCGCCATCCGGCCCAGGATCATCCCCTCTGCATTCACCACGACTGCCATGGACGTCACCTCAGGATCCTGACCCGGCTCCCCGTCGGGTTCTTGGCCAGAAGCTCCTCAATGGTCATGCACGAGCCCTTGGCGTTCGTGATCTTCGACTGGGCACTCCCCGAGAAGTTCAGCGCAGCCACGACCACCGGCTGTTCCAGGACCCCCGTCCCCAGGACCTTCCCGGGCACGAGGATCGTCTCGCCGTCGCCGGCGTACCGGTTGATCTTGCTGATGTTCACCTCGGCGTAGTTCCTGCGGGGGGACTCCAGGCGCGAGGCGATCTCGCGCCAGATCCCCGCCTCGTTGGTCCGGGAGGCCTCCTTCAGCCTCGAGATGAGGAGAGTGAGGCGCGGGTTCGACTTATCACGACGTCGCTGCATGGGATTCACCTTCTGATACTTCCGAGAGGATCGTCTCGAGATCCAGTGCCTTCTGTTTCAGGTGGCGGAGCGCCGTCTCCACGATCTCCAGCACCGCGAGCGACCCGTCGCTCTCCACCTGGAAGACGAACCGGGTCTCATCGGGGGTGACCCGGATGGAGGATTCGCCCCCGATACTCTCCTCGAAGCACTTCCGCTCGCAGAGCCGGCAGAGAGAGCAGTCCTCCAGACGGGTCTTCACCACGCTCACCTTTTCGTTCCGCACCGCAAGCACCCCGCGGGGGCACTCCTCCACGCACATGCCGCAGCCGTCGCAGTGTTCGTCCATCGTGATGACCGGGTAGTTCTTGTATCCGCAGGTCAGGGTGGGCTGCCACTTGGCATGCTGCCGCCCGGTGGCCATCACGGCCTTCGCCTCCAGGACCACCTTCTGGTCCTGGGTCAGCTTCACGATGGGGATCCGGTCGTCCACGGGTCCGGTGGATGGATCCTGGGGGATCAGGTCGCCGGAGGTGACCATCCGGGGCCCCTCAACGGAGAGGGTATAGATCGCCGTGCAGGCAGGGCAGCCCACACCTTCACAGGCGCATTCCGCCGCCGGCACGTGCACCGACCGCTCCGTCCGCAGCGGGATCAGGCCCAGCCGGTGGGCCAGCATCTCGTCGAAGAGGGCCGAGGTGTTGTCGTAGATCTTCACGTCCTCGATGGCCAGCTTGGCGACGCCTCCGATCATCTCCCTCCGGAACGAGTTGGCAAAGGCAGGGGTGCAGCCCGACAGGATGAACCGGCCGGATGTGTCGTCGATCCTGCCCATGGCGAGTTCCATTCAGACTCTCCTGCCGCGCCTGCCGCCCTTGGGCCGGCAGCTGTCGTGCGGGACCGGGGTCACGTCCTCGATCCTGCCGATCCGCATCCCGGCCCGGGCCAGCGCCCGGATGGCGGCCTGGGCTCCGGGGCCCGGGGATCGCTGTTTGCCCCGGCCCGGGGCCCTGACCTTCACATGCACGCCGACGATCCCCTTCTCCATGGCGGCAATAGCCACGTTGGAGGCCATCTGCATGGCCGCGTAGGGGGAGGACTCGTTCCGGTCCTGTTTCACCACCATGCCGCCGCTGGACTTGGTCACCGTCTCGCCGCCTGTCAGGTCGGTGATGGTGATGATCGTGTTGTTGAACGAGGCAAAGATATGGGCGATGCCCCACTTCTCCTTCTCACCTGCCATCTCTCCTCACCTCCCCACCTTGGCGATCCGCGCCCGCTCGGGGTGGACCTCGTTCTGGATGGGGGAGTGGGGTGCGTACTGCACCCCGGCCTCCTCCGCCCGCGAGACCAGGTAGCCCGGAATGGTCACCTTCCTCCCGTTGATGGCGATGTGCCCGTGGGTGATGAACTGGCGGGCCTGCTTGGGTGACCGTGCCAGGCCCTTCCGGTACACGATGGTCTGGAGGCGCCGCTCCAGCTGCTGCTGCACCTTCAGCGCAAGGATCTGGCCAATGTCGGCATCCCCGCCCAGCATGCCCATCCGCTCCAGGTGCTCCAGGAGCTGTTTCTTGCGCAGCATCACCTGCTCGACGCTGGCCCCGCCTGACGTCATGGCCAGGATCGCCCGTGCGCCTCGCCGGTGGTTGCGCAGCATGTTCTGGGTCCGCCAGAGCTCCCGCTTGTTCCGGAGGCCATACTCCACGATGATGCCTGCCTCCTCCTGGAGGCGGCTCTTCTCCCACTTGCGGGTCGGCCGCTCGTACCGCTTGTGGTTCTTGCCCGGGTATCCCATGCTACCACCTCACCCCTTTGACACCTGTGACTCCTTCGTCTTCCTGACCCCCACGGTCGTGCCCGTGCGGCCCGTGGACTTGGTCCTCTGGCCCCTGACCTTCTGGCCTGTCTCGTGGCGGATACCGCGGTAGCACCGGATCTTGCGCATCCGGTTCACGTCGTCGTCCCGGGTGATGATCACGTCGGTGCCCATCAGGTGCTTGCCCTCGCCCGTGTAGATATCCGCGGGCCGGTTCAGCATCCACCGGGGCACCTGGGGGCCGTAGGCCTCCACCACCTTTCTCAGCCGGTCTGCATCCGCGTCCGGGATCTTGCCCATGAGGGCCAGCGGGTCGACGTTGGCAAGGCGGGCAATGACCCGTGCGGTGGCCCGCCCGATTCCCTCGATCTTGGTGAGGGAGATGTGCACCGACTTGGTGCCGTCCAGGTCGGTGTTGCGCATCCGGACAAAGTACTTGAGATCCTTGTCCACCTCGGGCTTCGCCTCCGCCTTCGGCTGTTCGGGCTTTCCTTTCTCCGGCTTCGCCGCCTTCTCCGGCCTGCCCTGTTCCGGCTTACCCTTTTCCGGTTTTCCCTGTTGCTTGTCCATCCGATCTCCCCTCTCCCTGGAAATCCTCTCAAGCGCTGAGGGAGGGATTTGAACCCCCGAGTCCCAAAGGGACACAGGTTTAGCAAACCTGCGCCATACCTGGCTTGGCTACCTCAACAGAGTGAATTCCGCATCTTTCGATACTCGCGATGCCCGGGGGCACCGCTCCACGAAGGGTGCTTCATATATCGGCGGATGGGATTATAAGGGTTTGGACGCCGGGCCGGGGCATTTCAGGAGGATCATGGTAACTGGCCTGGAACAGCCATCCTCAGGAGGGAGGCACGGGGAGGGGGTCTCCCCCTCCCGCTGAGGTCGCCGGGAACCGGGAGGTGGAATTGGAACATACCAGAGCGGTACCAGTGAGACGCTCCAGGGGGGACTGCCATCATCCCCGCCGCGTGGGCGCCTTCACTGCAGAGGATCGATCGCCACGTCGGTTATTGCACGTATACCCGGCCCGGCAGGGTCTTTCACCTAGCTACTCACAGGGAAGCAGGGAACGCCTCGCCGAACTCCTGGACCTTCACCGGCAGCTGGTGAAACAGATTCATGGCAGTGTCGATGGTCACCGGCTCGATGAAGTCCCTGGCCTTCTCCCAGTGGGTTTTATGACAGATAAAAAATCGGCAGGATTCCGTCCTGTACAGGTATTTCTTCCGGAGTCCCGGGGGGAAGGCGGGTGAGCTCACCCAGGGTTCTTCAGAGGCCACAAGGATGGCGGTGGTGGTATCGTAAAGGTGGCCATGGATCTTCTGTTTCATACAGTATCTTGGTTGCCTGAGGGGATAATAGGTGGGAAGAAGGGGATGGACCCCGGTTGGGAACAATGCACTTCGGAACCGTGCAGGTGATGGCAGCCCCCTTCCGGAATACCAACCCCTGTTGAAGGCTCACCATACGGAATTGCCCTGCTGGCAGGCACACGCGATCGCACCCGGAGAAAGGGAGATCGGATTGCAGGAGATCGGTCTGGAAGGATGGATTTTCCTCTCCGCGTGAGAGCCGTCCAGTCACGAGCCGGGCCCCACCCTTGCCGCGATCCCTGTTCTGGACCATTCCTTCCCCTGGAATCCGGGGAATTTCCCCGATACGTACCTATTTCCCTCATGGGCACCCATGGTGGGTGGGGGAGTGAAGGATCTGGAACAGGGGAGGTGAAGTGAGTGGCCATCAAT
>JAJRDF010000124.1 GCA_028678555.1 Methanomicrobiales archaeon | reverse complement strand
CTGCCGGTGTCCCGGGAACTGGGGATCCCTATGGCCCAACTCACCGACGTGGCGGTTCATCCTCACGGGGGAGGGGCCGGGATGGGGCCTGCCCCTTCCCGTCAACCTCCGTGCGAAAGGGATTGGGATTAAAAATTCCCGATTTCGCATCACGAAATGGGCATTCCAGCCTTACTTCTCCCCGCCTTCCTCCCGCTCCCGGAACTTCCTCACCGTCTCCTCGCCCATGCACTGCTCGGCGTACCGGCACCACCGGATGCAGGATACAAAATCGTTCCAGATCACAAAGCCGCAGCTGTCGCAGGTGGTGCTGGGCTCGTTGGAGAAGATCTCCACCTCGTTCCCGCACTGCGGGCACCTCTTCACGGCGAGAGTGGGCGTGCGGAGGTTCGCTGAACCCGGGCATGTGTCGAAGAGCACCATGGTCAGGATCACAGGGGTCCGTTTCAGGGCGTCACACGATCTTCCGGATCTCCTTCTCTGATCCCCTGGCGCAATAATAGGCATGGGAGAGGCCCATCCGCGGGGTGAGCGGACAATTCGGGCAGAGACAGGCCTTCTTCACCACCGTGCAGGCAGACTTCGCGGTGAGACAGTACAGGAGTTCTTCTTTCACCTGCATGCAGGCATCATGGGTCGGACAATCCCCGCAGATGCAGTCACCCCGGGCAAGGTCCATGGTCTTCTGCCGATCTGAAGGAGACATCTTCTCCATCTGCTCCAACATCCCCGTAAACGTGTCCATCACCCTCACATCCTCTCAGGAAACGGTCAGCTAGATATCCCCGGGCATGGTATTTATCCTCTATGCCCGCACCGCTGGTCGGAAGGAAATTCGGCGTCTCTGACATCCCTGCCCCGGACCGCGAACTCTCTCGGGGGATCCGGGTCCTGGGGATCTCGGGATCCAGCAGGCAGGAACCGGAGATGAGCAAATCCGAGCGGCTGCTCGTCCGGGCCCTGGAACGGTACCGGGAATTCGGCTGCGAGACCACCCTCCTCCGGCTCAAGGATCTGGTGATCCATGACTGCGAGGGGAACTACTCGGAGAACCCGGCGTACTGCACCTATCCCTGCCAGTCATCCCTGAAATATGATGACGACCAGATGCAGGTCGTCTACGACGCGGTGCTGGCCACCGATATCCTGATCCTTGCCACCCCGATCCGGTGGAACAACCATTCCGCTCTTGTCCAGAAATTCGTGGAGCGGATGAATGCCATTGAGAACCAGTACTCCTGGTTCGGGAACCGGATGATCCGGAACAAGGTGGCCGGGCTCATCATCATCGGGCACGTCGACGGTATCCAGCACGTGGCCGGGAACCTCTTCAACTTCCTGGCATGGCTCGGGTTCCACATCCCCGAGGTATCCGTCGCATCATGGGTGGGGGAGAACGACGAGGACACCACCCGGGACTGGGACCTGATCCAGTCCAACCGGTACACCCAGGAAGACCTGCAGAACATGATCCATAGCACGATCCTCCTGGCCGCGAGGCTGAGGACGGCACCGGTGGACAGCGGCCAGCGGGGGTAAACGGGAGGGTGGTTACCGCTTCTTCTCCACCCGCATCTTACAGCCTGCGTCCCCGGCGCAGAGGCTTTTTTCGAACTTCATCTCGTAATCCGGGTTCAGGGCCTGGACCCCTGCCACGCAGTAGGCACGGCAGTCGGTGATGATCTTCTTTGGGTCCATGCCCCACTTGAGGCTCCGGGTATACATCGGGCACCGCTCCAGTGTGATCACGGCCGAATCCCCTTCTCCCTGCCGGACCTCGCCGTTGTCCATTTCGGGCCCCATGTACAGGACGCAGACCGTGGAGAATGCCTGGGCCACCTGCAGCGCGTTCTTCACAGGCAGGGCAAACGCCCGGGCCACCGCCGCCTGCTCCTTCCCGGCCTCCATCCAGATCTGCCGGCTCGCCTCGTCCAGCTCCCGGGAATACATCTCCCCCACGACATTGCGGTACACCATGCCGTACACAAAGGGCAGGTCATTGACCGCCTGGGTGGCAAGGCGCCACCGGACTTCAACGGGTATCTGATCGATGTTCACCATGCTGCCTGACACCCCCTCCCGTGAGGGGCATTATCGCCGGGCTGATACTTATACCCTCGCTTATACCCTCGCATGCCGGGATCCCCGGCACCGGGGTGACCGTCGGGGAGGTGACGATCACGCCCGGACGGAATCTTCAGAAACGGTGGTTCCCGTCGGGCCATGGATGATACGGACGGTCACCAGGTCCCCGGGCCGGAAGGTGCCATCGGCAAAATCCATCTGCACCTCCTCGCCCGGCCCCCAGCTCTCGCCCCGGGTCCCGGCACCGCCAATCCACTGGATGCCGGGCGGGTGGACGGGGATGAAGTCATGGCCGTTCAGGGTGGGGATCTCGCTGGGGATCGGGATCCCGTTCTTCAGGATCACCGCCCTGAGTTCCCGGTTCGGGAGTTCCCGGGTTCCCCGGTGGATCAGGGTGATCCGGCTGTCATAGATGAGCGGGTGGGGCGGGAGCTCGGAGAGGTGGTCCACAGAGGAGATGGGGAGGTACTGGATCCGGTCCACCGCCCCGGGATCGAGCATGGTGAAGTGGACCATGAGGGAAAAGACGGCGGCGGCGAGGACCACCATGATCCCGATCATGAGGACTGTGGCGATGGTTGCCGATACCCCGCTGTCGTCCGGCATGAATCCCCCGGTTCCACAGGGGAGATACCATGTACCGGAGATAAAGATATCGAAATGTGACAGGGATCCGTGGCGGGAGGGAAGGGAAGAGAGGAGGAGGATGCGTCGGGGTTACTTCTGTGCGTCGTCGATGGCCAGCTGGTAGATCCAGTCCACCAGCAGGTGGCACTCCTCCACCACGCACTCCATGTCGCAGGCAATGCAGGGAATGATCTCGCCGCCGGCAAGGATCAGGTCGGGCCGGAGGTCCTGCTCCTTTGCCCTGAGCCGGTACGTCTTGATGCCCTCGCCCTTGTGCTCGATCCGCTCGATGAGGCCATCATCCAGGAGCTTCTTCACGACACGGGAGCATTTCCTGCTGTCAATATTGAGGATCTTCCAGAGTTCGCTCTGGAGCACCCCCTCCCTCTCCGCCCGGATCGCCTTGAGCGCTCTCTCCTCGAGGTCTGCCATAGGGCCCCTAGATGACCGGTGAGATGGTCAGGATGTTGTTCCCGCGAATGACGACGGTGCCCAGGTTCCGGCCCCGCTCGTTGCCGACCAGCTCCACTGTCTCCTCCAGGTGGATGTTCAGGTATTCATCGACCGCCATCAGGCGTCCCTGGAACTTCCGCTCCTCATCCTTGATTTCGACGATGATACGGGAATCGACAAGGGAAAAAACCTTTTTTATGGGGAGAACGATACTGGTGGCCATCGCCGCTGAGGTGGTACGCAGGAAGTGATGAATGTTTCCTTTTCACCGGTTCGCGGGATGTTCTGTCCACACATTTATCTCTTTGGGCTGAGATCATGTTGTAATGCGGATTGGTATCCGGCCGGCACTGATCCTGGTCCTGGTTCTCGTTCTCGCTTCCCCCGGATGCGTCTCCCACCGCCCGCCACCTGATCGGTGGAAGAATATCACCGACGACCTGGGGTACACGGAGATGGTCCCGGTACCGGTTCGGAGGATCGTCTCCCTCGCCCCCGGCGAGACGGAGATCGTCGGTACCCTGGGGAGGACTGACCTGCTGGTGGGCCGGTGCATCGCCTGCACCTGGCCTCCCGAAGTCCTGAACGTCCCTGTCGTGGGAGGAGACCGGACGTTCCAGGTGGAGACGGTGATCGCTCAGGATCCTGACCTGGTCCTGGCCACTCCCCGCACGGAAACCGCCCGTCTGGAGGAACTGAGGGAACGGGGGTATGCGGTGCTCGTCTTTGCCCCCGAGACCTTTGACGGGATTTACCGGAACATCCGGGTCGTGGGTGAGGCCATCGGCGAGGAGCAGAAGGCGCTCCAGGTGGTGGCGGATCTGCGTGAGCAGGAAGCAGGGATCCGTGCAGAGAACCGGGATCGCCCGAAGGTCCGTGCCGTCTATGTGATCCTCGACGATCCCCTCTATGTGGCAGGGAACCTGACCTACGAGAACAGCCTCATCGTTGCGGCCGGGGGGGTGAACCCGATGGCCAGCGGCAGGGGATACCTGATGGCGGCCGAAGAATCGATCGTACGGCTGGATCCAGATACGATCCTGGTCCCTGCAGAGAGCCCGGTCAACGGCACCACCCTGGCAGACCGGATCGCGGCCCGCCCGGCCTTTGCCAACCTCTCGGCCGTGAGAAACCACCGTATCTGCGCCATCGATCCGGCCATCACCCACTGGCCCTCTCCACGGGTCGTCCGGGGGATCGAACTCGTCTCGGACTGTCTCCACCAGAGCCCGGTGCAGGGTTCATTGAACGCATCCCAGGCGTCCGGGTGAGAACCGGGAGACCGGGGGTTACGCGAACATCTGTCTCTCCTCACGCCGGGAGGAGCCTGGTCCCTCCCGCACCATGCCTCGGGAACTTTATTTCCTCGTCGGACCGGATGTTTCAGAACCGGATGGGTATCCAGCGGCGTGAACACTGAACCCTGGGGGGAAAAAGAGAGGTTATTCCTTCAGGGGTTCCCAGCGGCCCTTCAGGGTGTTCTCCACCTGG
>JAJRDF010000123.1 GCA_028678555.1 Methanomicrobiales archaeon | reverse complement strand
CGCGCTGCGCCACCTCTCGAAAGGGCAGAAGAAGAACCTCTTCTCAATGGATCCGGGGACCATGAAGACCGCGGAGGGGCGGTGGTACGAAGCCCTGATCTACGAGATGGTGCTCCGGCTCGCGGTCTCCTCGGACTCCATCCACCACATCGTCTCCAAGGGGGCGGATGCCCGGATCCGGCGGCTGAAGGTCCAGCTGGGTCAGAACGGCCTCTTCTACTCCCAGTCCGGGGACATCAAGGTCCGGGGGAACGGGCAGGATCTCGCCGAGTTCGACCTCCTCCTGCTGGGCCGGGACCATGAGATTGCATTTGGCGAGATCGTCACCTCGTCGGCCAACCTGAACGAGCTGGAGGAGGAGATCGCCTACAAGAAGAAACTGCTGGGGTACCTCTTCGGGCAGGAGAAGGTCCCCTTCATGCTCTTCTCCTCTGTCGATATCTCCCGGGTCTCCGCCGTCCGCCGGCTGCTCCGGGACCCGACCAACACCCTCCTCTCCACCGCCACGTGTGAGGAGATCAAGACCCTGATCCGGCCGGACGACCTCTCTCTCCGGATCAACCGGCCTCCCCTGAGCCCGAAACTGGTGGAGGCCCCGGAGCTGGCGCTGGCCCGGCCCTTTGACTACAAGAGCCTGCACGATACCCAGCGAAGCCGGATCCTCTCAGGCCTGTGGGACCCGAAGCGGGGGCTTCCGAAGGGCTCACCGTCCGACGGGACCGATCTCGTGAAGAAGATCCTCCTGGGGGCCCTCTTCCCGCCTGCGGTCCGGGTCATGGGCCAGGAGGTCCGGCTCCGGGTGG
The DNA here is from genome assembly GCA_028678555.1 of Methanomicrobiales archaeon. Classification (GTDB taxonomy): domain Archaea; phylum Halobacteriota; class Methanomicrobia; order Methanomicrobiales; family JACTUA01; genus JAJRCY01. The sequence goes on along the minus strand of JAJRDF010000123.1, from coordinate 4,785 downwards.
GGGACCGGGTGATCCCGCCCGGGGAGCTGCTGCACCGGTTCTCCAAGGTGATCCCGGCCGTGAACCTCCCCGACGGCGAACCCCTGATCTACCTGAAGTCCCGGGCGGATGATGGGGTTCTACCTCTGGCTCCAGTCGATCCAGCCCTCCCTGGGGTCCCGGGTCGCCCACCAGGTCCTGACCCGGTACTTCCGGTGAGGGAGGCTCCCCGTCAGCGTTTCTTCCAGCTGTACACGACAACCCCTGCCACAACCACGACAGCGAGGAGGGCGACGGCCACCAGGGCGGGCGGCCAGCCGGTGTCCGAACCTGTGCCGGCGGTCGTGTCGAGCCGGACAGGGATCGCCGTCGTGGTGACCCGGCCGTCGCTGTCCTTGAACTGCAGGATCAGGGGGATCTCGCCGGGACCTTCCGCGGTGAAGGAGAGTTCAAAGGAGGCGAAGTCGTCGGGCTCCAGCGACCCGATGACGTAGAACCGGTACGGGTCCACGGGGGTGGCATTCCCCCCCACCGTCACGGTCACGGCATTGGCGGCCTCCAGACCTGCGTTGGAGACATCCCCGGTCAGCTGGTACCGTCCCTCGACGGTCTGCACCACCATGTTGGATGCCACCAGATCGGCCTTCATCCGGTCATCCTGGATCCGGATGGGGAGGACCAGTTCCCGGGTATGGAGGTTGACGCCGTTTGCGTATTTCAGCCGGAAGGTGAGGTTGGTGTCCCGGTACGGGGTCACGTTCAGGGAGACGGTGGCCACGCCGTCCGGTGCCATGTCACCGATGAAATAGGTGGCCGGGATCACGTCCACCCCGTCTCCCTCTGCAGAGAGGGTGACACCGTTCACGGTATTGGTCCGGGGGTTGCCCACCCGCACCACGACCAGCTCCTGCCGATCCCGCGCAAACGTGTCCGGCTGCACCTGCAGCGAGAGGGAGAGTTCCCGGGAGTTCACCTGCACCGGGACCGGGAGGTTCAGGCTCCCCTCGTCCCGGTAGTCCACCACGAAGGAGGGGTAGTAGGTCGTATCGGGGCCATCCGCCCGGAGCAGGAAGGTGAAGGTCCGGGAGGTGCCTGCCCCCATATCCCCGACGGTCTGGTAGGGATCGTTCAGGGGGATCACCTTCTGGGGCACCCCCAGGAGGTAGACCCTCCGGATGCCCACGGCATCGGATCCCCCGTTCGTCAGGATGAGGGTGAGGGTGGCGGTGTCCCCCTGGATCAGCACCGGCGGGGAGAGGCTGGTGGCGGTCACCGTGACATCGGCTGCCGCGGCACCCGCCGGAGGTACCGCGAGCAGGATCAGGGCGAGAGCCACGACCCCGAGGACGAGGCAGGTTCGCATGGTTATCTCAGAGCGATCTGTGCTCCCTCCCCAAAGAAGTTACCCCCGCCCGCGGGGGGCGGGACAGGAGCCGGACAGGGGCGGGTTCTCCCGCGGGAGCCTGCCCTCTCCCCGCTATTTCCGGGACCGGAGCCACTCGTCGGCAAACCGGATCAGGGAGAATGCCCCGTCAGTGCTGGGGTGGACCTCCAGGAAGTCCCGGAAATCCTCTGCCGAGTACCCCTCCCTCATCAGGAAGGCCAGGTAGGAGACGAGAATCGAGGCCCCCGGTGCCGCGGCGGCGATGCTGCAGAGGTGCCCGTCCTCCGGGTCCACCTCCACCTTGGTGAAGCCGGTCGCCCCGGCCGGGACCGACCAGAACGACCCGGGGCCGGCCGGCGCGGGGGCTCCCAGGGACACGTGCCCGTCGCAGTCCCTGCGGCACCAGGCCAGCTCGTGGGAAAGGGTCAGGGACTGGGGGATACACCGGTAGTCCATCCTCCGGTCCTTCCCCAGCATGTTGTCGGCAGCCACCATCCCCTCCATCCTGGCCACCGGTGTCAGGTAAGGCGGGCCGGTCACGTCCCCGGCCGCAAACACCTCCGGAACGCTGGTCTGCATCCGGTCGTCCACCACCACCTCGCCCAGGGGGCCGAGATCCAGCCCCCGGATGGCACCGGTGTTCGGGGCAAGCCCGGTGGCGAGGAGCACCGCGTCCGCCCCGGTCTCCGTCCCCCCATCCTTCCCCTCCGTTACGACCGATTCCACGGCCTTTCCCCCGTGGAAACGCACCAGGGTCCGGTGCTCGTGGACATGGACACCGCGGAGCTCCCGCAGGGCCTCCTCCCGCAGGCGGGGGTCCAGTTCCCGGAGGAACCCGCTGCGGGCAAAGAGGTGCACTTCGGAGCCCAGCGTATGGAAGATGTGGGCATACTCCGCCCCCATCACCCCTCCGCCGATGATGGCCAGTCTCCCCGGGACGTCCGGGAGGTTCCCCAGGGTGTGGGCGGTCACGATACCCGGGAGATCCACCCCTTTCACCTCCGGGATCACGGGGCGCGAACCGGTGGCGAGCAGCACCGCGTCGGCCTGCACCTCCTCTCCGCCGATGGAGACCCGGCGGCCGTCCAGCCGTCCTTCCCGGCCGGTGCAGACGGTGACACCCGCCTCGCGGGTCTCGTCATCCAGCACGGCCTCGATCTGACCCTGTACCTTCCGGAGCTCGGCCATCATTACAGGGAACGAGACCCGGGGCACGGTATCCAGGATACCGAGGTCTTTCATGGAGCGGGCATACGTGAGGGTGCGGGCCACGTCCGAGAGGGCGCAGATCACCATGCACCCGTGGTGGAGGCATTGCCCCCCCACCCCGCCCCGGTCCACGAGGGTGACCTCCCGCCCGGCCCGGGCCAGGCGCATGGCCCCCAGCCGGCCGGCGGGACCTCCACCGATGACAACGATCATGGGAACGGGCAGGGCGTCAGAGGATCTCGGCGCCCGTGTCCATGGGTTCCTGGAGCACTTCGCCGGTAAACGCGTTCAGCTCCGCGATCTTCTTGCCCTTGAACTGCCAGACCGGGATGTAGACCATCTGCAGGTCCACGGCCACATCCCTCTTCTCGGGCTTAAAGATCCTCTCCTCGTAGAAGATCGTGTCCCCCTTGGCCTGCTTGACCCGCACCTTCTGCGTCAGCTGGTCCATCACCTGGGTCCGGATCTTCTCCTCGGCATCCCCCTTCGTGATCACGGGCTGGAGGAGCTGGGAGTGGATGGGGATCCCCGATGTCTGGACCTTCCCGATGTCCATCTCGGTCTCCTGCCCGTTGATGGCATTCATGGCCCCGTTCTTCTCGGCATTGAAGCTGACCACCTGGCTGCCGAAGGCCTTCTGGCCCTGGGACCGGTAGTGGTAGTACCAGTAGGGGATGAACCGGCAGAGGGCCTCGCCCTCGGCACCGGTGATGGCCCGGGCCCGGGCCTCGTCCACCTTTACGGGCAGGTGGGGGATGTCCGGGCCGGTCAGCTCCTGGGGGACGGTCTCCTTCTTCACGATCACGTGTGTCGCCGTCCCAAGGTCCAGCGCCAGGGGTTTCTGCACGATGTAGGAGAGGGCTGCCTGCCCGGCATACCGCTCCAGCTCGTCCCTGCCCCACCGGATGCACTGGGAGGTGGCCGGATGGTCGCTGAAGGTGAGGAGGAGTTTCCGGCTGTCCACGTCCTGCTCCCCCAGACGACAGCGGTAGCCGGTCCGGTCAAACTGTTCGATCTCGGCGGGATCGTCAGAACAGAGGACGATCACGCAGGTGTCATGGCGGATCGCAGAGAGATCCAGCGGGGCTTCCAGATCCTCCACGTCGAAGGATGCAGCCTCCAGGATCCTCCGCACCGCCAGCCGTACCCGTTCTCGCGTCTCGGTGTCCATTCACCATAACGTTGCCTTTGTACTATAGAACATTTCTTCCCTGTCCTCGCCCGCGGGTGTCCGGGGCCGAACATCTAATATGCGGTTCCCGCCTACTCTTCTTCCGGAGAGTGACCGATGGCCCCCCGCAGAGCCCCCGCAGAACGACAGCCCGTCCCCCGGGCCCTCCAGTTCATCAATGATCTCATCGGTGAACTGGCCACGCAGGTCACCTATGACCCGGTGGCAAACACAGGAACGGTCATCTACAACCTCTCCCTGATCCCGGAGGAGCACCTGGAGTCTGCCATCCGCGTCTTCCGGCAGGCGCACCGGGCCGGCATCTCGGTCTCCAACCGGGTCCGGTTCCTCCTGCCGGGTGAAACCCTGGGTGCCTTCACGGTGCCCCCGGCCACGTCAGGGATCTGTACCATCTGCACCATTACCCTGGACGGGCTCCTGATCCGGCGGGGGATCCCGATTCACCCCATAGGCGGCGGCCTCGTGGAGGTGGAGGACCGGATGCCCAGGCGGTTCACCCACATGGTCCTCTACGAGGCCACCACCATCGATCCCCTTGAGGTGCTGGTGGCCCAGGATCTGACATCCATCTGCCGGATGATGAAGGAAGGGAAGGGCACGATCCTCGGGAACATCCGGGAGTGCCACATGGAGGGCGAGGCCCTGGTGGAGGGGCTCCTGGACGACCTTGGCCGGCACGGTTTCACCGGCATCCTGGACGTGGGAGCCCCCAACGTCCCCCTGCTGGGGGTCCCGGTCAACCCCCAGTACTTCGGCGTGGCCATGGTGGGGGGGACAAACCCCATGGCAGCCCTGAAGGAGCGGGGGATCCCGGTGGTGACGAAGGCCCTGAAAGGCCTGATGGACATCCGGGAGATGGGAAACATCCAGGACTACTGAGTCCACGGACACCCTTTTTCCCTGGTCCTTTTTTCTCTCATTGTTCCGAATGCTGTGGATCACAATTCGGATGTCTGATGGGGCACTCCAGGGGGGACTGTGTTCTCCCCATTTTCCCTTCTGAAGGGTTTGCGGATATGGT
>JAJRDF010000019.1 GCA_028678555.1 Methanomicrobiales archaeon | reverse complement strand
TCAGGGGGGCGTGGGGCTCGTTGCGATAGTTCTGGAAGAGGATCTGCCGGGGAACCCCGCGGTGAGTACCGCTGCCACTATCGTCCATGACACCGTGATACAGGAGTACTTCGACCGTTTTGACCGCGATGGCGCCTGGACCGAGGGAATCGGCTACCTCTCCTTTGGCCTCGCCAACGACGCAGGGGGGAGCGGTGCGATCTATTACGCGGAGGGGCTTAGACGCGCCACCGGGGAGGACTTCTTCACGCACCCGAAGTTCGTGAAATCACCCGAGTTCATGGTCTATTTCCTCCCTCCCGACCGGAGGGGGGAATCGAGCGCTTTCGGGGATGAGGCCTTCAGTGCAGGATTCCACAGCGCCCCGGCCGCGGCCCTTGCCTCGCGGACCGGTAACCCCTACGCCCAGTGGTACTACCAGAACGCTCCCCTGGAAAGCCCGGACCCTGTCGGTGATATACTCTTTACCGGCGAAGACATCCCCAGTCAGTCGCCGGACACCCTCCCCTTCTCCCGCTGGTTCCGAGACGCCGGCTGGGTGGCCATGCGGACCGGCTGGGAAATGGACGACACCCTGGTGGGGTTCAAGTCCGGCCCTTTTAACCCGGGCAACGTCCGGCCCGAACAGAACAGCTTCTTCATGGACGCGCTGGGTGAACGGCTGGTGATCCTGCCGGGCCTGACCTCGGCGGGTTACGGGGAGGATTACTGGGACTGGTATGCCGCCACGGTGGGCCAGAACACGATCCTGCTGGACACGGATCCCCAGAGCCAGGTGATCATGCCGCCCGAAGGCTCCTCGGCCATCACCCGGTTCCTCTCCGCGGCGTTCTACGACCAGGTCCAGGGATCGGCTGCCGATGTGTACCGGGGGAACCTGTCGAAGTTCACCCGGGACCTGGTCTTTGTGAACCACGATAGCCCCGGTTACCTGGTGGTGTACGATGACCTGGCAGCCACGAGAGAGGTCGAGTTTGATTTCCTGCTCCACGGCCTTGGCTCGTCGTCCATCCAGACAGACACTTTCGGTGCCGGTACCCTCTCCATCACCCGTCCAACGGCCCGGCTGTACGCGAAGGTGATGAGCCCCGACGAGCTGCGATTCACCGTGCTCCCGGGGAAGCCCACCCACATCGACGGAGGCGACCAGGCCACCTCCTATGTCAGTGTGGCCACCGCCTCCAAGGTGATGGACAGCCGGTTCCTGGCAGTCCTCTATCCCCTCGGGAGCGCGGAGGTGCCTCCGGAAGTCACCGAGATCCGGGACACCGCCCTTCTGGGTGCCACGGTGGAGAAGGACGAGAGAGTGGATACCATCCTCTTTTCCACCGCAGGTGCCGGCATCCGCTACCGTGACATCATGTCGGACGGGAGAATGGTCCTTGTCTCGGGACATGCATACCAGGTCCGGCAGCTGACCTTCAATGATGGGACCAGGCTCACTGTCGCGGGAAAGAGGTGGATCACCTCCTCGACCCCGGCCTCAGCAGCCCTCCAGTTCTCGTGGGAAGGGTTTGACGGGACCATCCAGGCAGGAGCCCCCGGTTCCGTCTCCATCCTGTCCGAAGAGCCCCGGCAGGTGCTGGTAAACGGGATACCGGCTGACACCACCATGTTCTCATGGAACTGTTGCAGCAGGACCCTCACCTTCGATGTCCCGGCCGGTGACACGTTTATCCAGGTCTGGTACACCGGATCGACTCCCACTCCGGAACCGACCCCGACTCCCACTCCCACCCCCACTCCGGAACCGGAACCGCTGGTCACGACCACGGAGATCGCCACCACCTCATCCTACCTGGGATACAGCAGCTCCTACGTGAAGCAGGCCCAGTCCCTCGAAGCAGCCGGGACCGGTGTCAGCCGGATCGCCATCGGGCTGGCCCGGAAGGGCAACCCCTCCCTGCCCATCACGGTCCGATTGAGGAGATCGCTCAGGGGTGATGACCTGGCCACGGCCACCATCACCCCTGGCATGGTCGTATCGACTGACTCCGACTCCCCGGCATGGGTGGAAGTGGCCATTGACCGGAAGGGAATCCTCGCCAGGGGGAGCACGCTGTATGTAGTGCTGGACACCGGGACGTATGACCTGAGGAACTACTACTATGTCCCGCTGAACTCCGGAGATCCCTACCCTGACGGCTCTCACTACCGGGGGACCAGCTTCTACCCGAATCCGGACTCCGATATGCTGGTGAAGGTCTGGTTCACCTAGAAGCAGAGGGAGATCCCCCTCCTTATCCTTTCTTTCGCGGTCGCTGGATGTGAAACCTTCCCTCATCCCGGTGGACACGGATTTGTACGCCACCCCGGCGTACACCGAAAGGATCACCCAGCCAACCGGCGGGGGATTGCCCACGGCGGCGGAGGGGGCGGAACCCCCCTGGAGCGTCCCACCAGTACCGCGTGATTGGAGGGCTCCGCCATCCTGCGAGGCGTGGATTTTTCAGCCGGAATGACAGGAGGGGGCCAGCCCCCTCCCGGTCCCTCCCCCGATGAGGATGTTCCTCCATGTCGGTGTATGCCGAATGATCACCCGCCCGATCAACCGGGGGGGGCGCCCACGCGGCGGGGGGCGGAGCCCCCCTGAAGCGTCCCGGTTGTAGTCTGCGGATGGTATACACCACTTGATCCCTTCCTGTGGTATGCCTGGCCCCTGCTGCTGGTCACCCGGTGGCCACCGAGTCCTCAGCCCCTACTTGATGCGGCGCCACACGTAGACGAATCGCTGGATGGCGGTGGCGTGGCCGAAGATGCCGAAGATGAGGAGGAGCCAGCCCATCCAGGGGAGTCCCATCCACCCGGCAGGCACCGCCAGCGTGATGAGCCCCGCGAGCATGAGGAGCAGCAGGCGATCAGCCCTCCCGAGTGTCCCGCCGTAGTAACGGGAGATCCCGACGGCCTGGGCCTGTGTCCCCATGTACGAGGTCATGAGGACCCCGGTGAGGCCAAAGATCCCGATGGGCCAGGGGGCCAGACCCCCGGCAATGATCCCGACAATGATAAAGATGTCGGCGTACCGATCCAGGACATGGTCCAGGAAATCCCCCCGCACGCCGGCGGTTCCCATCTGCCGTGCCATGGCCCCGTCCACGCCGTCCAGGAGGGCGTTCACGCCCACCAGGAACACACCCCACGCCACCTGGGTGAAGGCAAAGGCGATCCCTGCGGCCACCGACGCCACGAAGGCAATGGCACTGCAGCCGTTGGGAGTGAGGCCTGCCCGCAGAAGGAGCCGGGCAGGAAATTCCAGCAGGTGGCCGAGGCGGGGCCGGAGCTGTTCCAGGGTCATGTGGCCTCCAGGAAATAATCTGACCAGTCCACAGATCCGAAACCAGGGGCCAGCCTGCCCGAGAGGAACCCCTCAATGCGGGTCGCCGTCTCCTCCGGTGTTGACGCAGTGGTGTCCAGCTCCCGCACGGTCTCCTCAGGGTGCCGCTCCAGGGTCTCCACCAGAATCACATCCAGGGCCTCTGCCTCGGCATTCTCCCGGCACTTGGCCTCAGGGTAGCCCCGGGAACGGAGCCGTGTGATGAGCACGTCGGGACGGCACCGGAGGACCACCACCCGGTCGCAGGGAAGGTAATGGGCGAGATGCCCCTCCACGATCCCGTCCACCGGCACAAACGCGGCGGCCCATGCCTCATGGTCCACGATGTCGGTCCCGCGGTCAGGATCCTCCCCGATGACATAGGGTGCCACCGTCTCCCCCAGGTGCACGACCCGGTGACCCCGGGCGGCCAGCACGTCAGCCGCCGCCGACTTCCCGGTCCCCGGCGTGCCCGTGACCCCGGTCATCATAGCGCGTTGATCTCCCGGATCAGGAGCTCGTTCTCCCAGTCCTCGCCGATGCTGACCCGCAGGTAGTGGTCCGCGAGGTCCGGGAAGGAGGCGCAGGACCGGACCAGCACGCACCGGGCGGCCAGCCGCTCCATGGCCTCTGTCCCTGTCAGGGGCGCCACATCCACCAGCACGAAGTTGGCCCCCGAGGGGTGGACCTTCCACCGGATCTCCTTCGTGTACCGTTCCCGCCACCGGGCCACATGGGCAGCGTAGGCCTTCGCCCGCTCCGCCTCCCCGAGGGCTGCGGCACCGGCCGCCGCCGCCACGACGCTCACCGCAAAGGGGGTCTTCGCCTTCTCCAGGTACGGGTCCATCCAGGCAGGCACGAGGGCATATCCCAGCCGGAGGCCGGCCAGGGCATGGATCTTGGAAAGGGTCCGCCCGATCACCAGGTTGTCATACTTCCGCAGGAGGGGCCGGTAATCGGTACCCGAGAACTCCACGTAGGCGTTGTCCAGGAAGAGGACCCCCTCCATCCCGTCCAGGATCTCGGCCACAGCCTCGGGCGGTGTCACGTTCCCGGTGGGATTGTTGGGGGTGCAGAGGAAGGCAAGCCTCGCTCCCCTGCAGGCCTGAAGGAACGCAGGGACGTTCACCGAGAAGTCCGGTTCCCGCCGGCAGAGGACCACCCGTGCACCCTGCGCCGCCGCGGCGATGCCGTAGAAGGAGAAGGTGGGCGTGGAGATGACCACCGGATCGCCGGCCCCGACGAGGACCCGTATGACGGTCTCGATGACACCATCCATCCCGGCTCCCAGCACCATGTGCTCATCCGGGTGCCACCGCTTCAGCGCGGCCAGGAGGTCCCACTGGTTCTCGGGGGGGTAACGGTTGGCCCCCTTCACGGCCTCGCAGGCTGCGGCCACCACCGCGGGCGACGGCGGGGAGGGGTTCTCGTTGGAGGCAAGGCGGGCGATCTTCGGGCAGCCGGCACCCTTTGCTATCTCCCACGCCCGGGTGGCGTAGACGTAGCCGCTCTCCTTATAGAGGTCCCGCACCCAGCGCTTCATCAATCACTCCCGTAGCCGTATCGATCTCCCCCTCCGGGATGGTGAGCGGCGGTACCAGGCGCATGTTCCCGTCCGCCGCGCAGTTGACCAGCACGCCCCGGTCCATGCACCGTTTCTGCACCTTCGGGCAGTGGTCCCCCACCGTGATCCCGATCATGAGGCCCCGGACCCGGGGATTGTAGCGGGCCAGGCCCTGCCGGAACCGCTCGCCCTTTGCTTCCACCGTCGGGAGCACCCGCTCGATGACCCGGAGCGTGGCCCGGGCGGCGGCGCAGGCGAGGGGCCCGCCGGCAAAGGTGGAGCCGTGCTCGCCCTTTCTGAACTCCAGCCCCTCGCGGGCCACCATGGCTCCCATGGGGAAGCCGCTCGCAATCCCCTTGGCCAGCGTGACGATATCGGCCTGCACCCGGGTGTGCTGGAGGGCGAGCCAGCGGCCGGTCCTCCCCATGCCAGACTGGACCTCGTCGGCGATGAGAAGGGCTCCCTTCGCATCACAGATCTCCCGCACCCCCTCCAGGAATCCCTCCGGAGGGATGATGACACCGGCCTCCCCCTGGATGGGCTCGACAAAGACCCCTGCCGTGTCGCTGTCAACCGCCTTCCGGAGACCCTCCAGATCCCCGTATTCCACGAAGGTGCACTTCGGCTCCAGCGGCTCGAAGGGCTCCCGGATGGCCGGCTTGTGGGTGACGGCGAGGGACCCCAGGGTCCTTCCGTGGAATCCGTGAGTGAAGGCGACAAACCGTTTCCTCCCGGTCCGGACCCGGGCCAGCTTGATGGCCCCCTCGGTGGCCTCGGCACCCGAATTGGCGAGGAAGACCTTCCCCATGCCGGTGATCCGTGAGAGCTCGGCGGCCAGCTCCCCCTGCCCGGGCACGTAGTACAGGTTGGAGCAATGGATCAGCTCCCGTGCCTGGCGGGTGATGGCCTCCACCACCTCCGGGTGGCAGTGGCCGGTGCTGCAGACAGCGATGCCTGCGACGAGATCCAGGTATTCCCTTCCGTCGGCATCCCAGACCCGGCTCCCTGATCCCCGCACGATCTGGATCTCGCGGGTAAAGACCGGCTGGTAGTACCGGGCATCCAGTTCACGGTAGTCCTTCATCCCTGTCACGTCCAGTTCCGGCACGGTGTATGACCTCTTCTGCGGTGGCATCCGTCCCCTCACCCCTCACTCGTACTCGATGGTGGCCGGCGGCTTGGGGGTGATGTCGTACACCACCCGGGCCACCGAGGGGATCTCGGAGGTAATCCGGGACCCCAGGAGGAGGAGCACTCCGAAGGGCAGCTCCAGCGGGTCCGCGGTCATGCCGTCCCGGGAGTTGACGGCCCGCACCGCCACGACCCAGCCATGGACCCGCACGTCCCCCTTGACGCCGGTGCCCAGGCCCAGCAGCGCCGCAAAGCACTGCCAGGGCCGGTACCGCTCCACCAGCTCCTCCTCCACGATGGCGTTCGCTTCCCGCACCACCTCGATTTTCTCCCGGGTCACCTCCCCCAGGACCCGCACGGCAAGCCCGGGGCCGGGGAACGGCATCCGGTGCTGGATCTCGGGGGGGAGCCCCAGGCCCCTCGCCACCTCCCTCACCTCGTCCTTGTACAGGTCCCTGAGGGGCTCGATCACCCGTTCGAATTTCATGTGGAGCGGCATGCCGCCCACGTTGTGATGGCTCTTGATCCCCCCCTCGCTCTCGATCCGGTCGGGGTAGATGGTGCCCTGCAGCAGGTGGCGGGCCCCGGTCCTCTCGGCCTCCCGCTCGAAGACCCGGATGAACCGCTCGCCGATCACCTTCCGTTTCCGCTCCGGGTCCGTCTCGCGGGCCAGGGCATTGAAGAACTCGTCCGCGGCGTCCACGACGTGCAGGTTCAGGGAGCCGAAAGCCGTTCTGATCCGGTCCGTCTCCCCCTTCCGCATGAGGCCCGTGTCCACGTAGATGGGCACCAGGCGTGTGCCGATGGCCTTCGACGCGAGGGCTGCACAGACGGAGCTGTCCACGCCGCCCGAGAGCGCCATCACCACCTTCTCGCCGCCGGCCTCCTTCTTGATCTCCTCCACGGCCTTCCGGATAAACGCGTCCACGTCCACGGGGTATCAGCCTCCTCTCCCGGCTGCCTGCCGGTGCTTCCGGCACGCTTCCACGAAGCCCAGGAAGACCGGCGAGGGCCGGGCCGGCCGCGAGGCAAACTCCGGGTGGAACTGGGTAGCCAGGAAGAACGGGTGGCCGGGGATCTCGCAGATCTCCATCCGGTTCCCGGAGGCTCCCGAGAAGACGAGGCCTGCCCCCTCCAGCGCTCCGATGTACTGCGGGCTCACCTCGTACCGGTGCCGGTGCCGCTCCACGATCTCATGCGTTCCCAGGAGGCACATGGCCAGCGTACCGTCCGCAACGCTGATAGGGGAGTCGCCCAGGCGCATCGTCCCGCCCAGGTGATCGATCGTCTTCTGCTCGGGGAGGATGGCGATTACGTGCCTCCCCTCCCCCAGCTCCTCGCTGGTGGCATTCTCCCACCCCAGCACGTGGCGGGCGAACTCAATGACGGCCAGCTGGAACCCGAAGCAGAGACCCAGGTACGGGGTCTTCCCCTCCCGTGCATACCGGATCGCCTGGATCTTCCCCTCGGATCCCCGCTTTCCGAACCCGCCGGGGACCAGGATCCCGTCCACTTCCCCGAGGACGGCGGCGTTGCAGTTCTCGGCATCGATCCACCGGATCTGCACCTCGGTGGAGAGCGCCCGCCCCGCATGCTTCAGGGCTTCCTTGATGCTGATGTACACGTCCTCGATCCCGTACTTGGTGACGATCCCGACGGTGACCCGGCCGGTGTACTCCTTCATGACCATCCGGTACCACGACGGGTCAGGAGACCGCTGGGCCAGGTTCAGCCGCTCGGCCAGCACATCGGCGAGGCCCTCCTTCTCCAGCTCCATCGGCACCTGGTAGATGTCCGGGAGGGTGGCCGCCGAGATCACCGCCTTCTGGGGCACGTCGCAGAACGCGGAGATCTTCTTCTTCGTGGAGGGGCCGATGGCCCGTTCGCCCCGGGTGACGATGATGTCCGGCTGGAGCCCGGCCTCCCGGAGGGCCTTCACCGAGTGCTGGGTGGGTTTCGTCTTGGCATCCCCCATTGTGTCCACGGGGACGAGGGTCACGTGGACGAGGGCGATGTCGCAGGCAGGCAGGTCACCCCGCATCTGGCGGACTGCCTCCAGGAAGGGCATGGACTCGATGTCCCCCACCGTTCCGCCCACCTCCACCAGGCAGATGGCAGGTTTCTTCCCGTGGTCCACCTCCTTCTCCGCGGCCCGGCGGATGGACGCCTTGATCTCGTCGGTGATGTGGGGGATGATCTGGACGGTGGCCCCCAGGAAGTCCCCGCGCCGCTCCTTTTCAATGACCGTGCGGTACACCTTGCCGGTGGTGATGTTGTGCTCGGCAGAGAGGCTGATGTCCAGGAACCGCTCGTAGTTCCCCAGGTCCAGGTCCACCTCGCCGCCGTCGGAGAGTACAAAGACCTCGCCGTGCTGGCCCGGGTTCATGGTACCGGCGTCGATGTTCAGGTACGGGTCGATCTTGACCGCCGTCACCTCGTACCCCCTGCTCTTCAGGATCCGACCGATGGACGCCGTCGTGATCCCTTTCCCGAGGCCGCTCATCACCCCGCCCGTCACCACGATGAACTTCACGAGTCCCTCTCCCGAGCCGAAAGCTTCCTGCTGGTACTGTGGATGCAGGAGAAAATGAATCCCTCTGTTCCGCATAACGGGAGGGCAGGGAACCGCCCGGACAATTTCGGCTCCCTTACCCCGGTACCAGGACCTTCCCGCGCAGCCCCGACGTGTCCCTACTCCTTCTTCCTGACGATGGCAAAGGCCGCGGTGCACCGGGCCAGGAGCTCCCCGTCCCTGCTCCCCATCCGGACCTCGCCCTCGGCGAAGGCCACCCGGCGGCCCCTGCGCACCACCCTGCCCGTGGCCACCAGGAGGCCGTTCCTCGCCCCCTTCAGGAAAGTGGTGGACTCGGAGATGGTGGCGAGACCCTCCTCCGGCGGCATCTGGGCGTAGAGGGCCAGCACCATCGCCTCGTCGGCGAGGGCCGTGAAGATCCCGCCCTGCATCCAGCCCTCACCGTTCTCCATGTCGGGGCGGATCTGCATTTTGATCGTGGCCTCTCCCTTCCCGATCTCGCCGATGTTGACCCCCATCAGCCGGAAGAACGGGTTTGCGTCCCTGCCCTTCGTCCGGATATTCTCAAAATAGGACATGATTTCCCACGTATCCTGAGTGCCGGAAGATGAAAGGATTGACGATCCGGAATCTGAAATTCCCTGTCATCCCGGCAGGTTCCACAACCCTTATTCCCGTGGATGGCGATGGGATGCACATGAAGCTCCTGGTGGTGATCGCTCCCGAGAAGTTCCGGGACGAAGAACTCTTCGAGCCCCTGGCGGTGTTCAAAAAAGAAGGGATCGCGTACGATGTGGTCTCCACCTGCGTGGGCACCTGCATCGGGATGCTTGGGGCCGAAGTGGACGTTGAGGTGGAGATTGGGAACGTGAACCCGGTGCCCTACGACGGAATCGTGATCATCGGAGGGACCGGTGCACAGGATTACCTCTGGGGGGATCCCCGGCTTGAGAAGCTGGTACGGGCGTTCGACGCCTCGGGGAAGCTCCTGGCCGCCATCTGCCTGTCCCCCGCAGTTCTGGCGGGTGCAGGGGTGCTCGAGGGGAAGAGGGCCACGGTCTTCCGCACCCCATCGTCCGTGTCAATGATGGAGAGCGGGGGGGCAAAGCTTGTTCACGAGCACGTGGTGGTGGACGGCCGCATCGTCACCGCGGACGGCCCACCGGCGGCCCGGAAGTTCGGCGAGGCCGTCGCCTCCACCCTCCGCCGCATGATGAAGACGTAGACCTGGTCTCTTTACTCCCTTTTTCATATCATCCCCGCACATCGGTGGAATCCATTCGCAGAGTACTGGTGGGACGCTCCTGGGGGGCTCCGCTGCGGCTCCGCCCCCCGCCGCGTGGGCGTCCCCCCCGCGGTTGATCCGGATCACTGAGCTTCGGTTCTATTGACGGAGCAGGACTATCCTCTCACCGTAGCGGAGGGACCGGGAGGGGGCGAGCAGCCCACTCCCGCCGGCATGGTGCCTGGAAAGAAACTGCGCCCCGTCCTCACTTCCGCGGCGGCCCGCATGCCGCCGCTTCCGGGGGCAGCGACTCGGCCTCGATGTAGACCCGGTTGGTCTCCGGGTATGCACTGCGCAGGTCGGCTTCGATGCGGCGGATCGCCTCGTGCATCTGCTCGGCTGCGGTACCTGGAGTGAAGCACACCCCCATGTTCACGAGCAGTTCGTGGGGGCCCATGTACATGGTGAGGATGTCACCGGCCCGCTCAACCGCCGGATCCGACTCCACCCGCCGCCGGATGTCGGCCAGCTGGTCGGGGTTCACACCCTCGCCCAGGAGGAGCCCCTTGCTCCTCGATGCGAGAATCCCGGCCACGCTCATGAGGAGGAGGCCGATGGCGATGGATGCGATACCGTCGAGGTACGGATTGTGCAGGAGGTGGCCGAGGAAGATACCGAGGAACGCAAAGATCAGGCCGAGCATGGCCGCGCTATCCTCGAGCACGACGGTGTAAAGGCTCGGGTCCTTGGAATGCTGGATATACTGCCAGGGACCCATGTCTCCCTTGGCCCGCAGGAACAGTTTCGTGGCCACCAGGAAGGATCCGCCCTCAATCATGAGCGAGAGGCCGAGCACAATGTAGGCCGCCGTGGGATCTCCCATCGGAGTATCCGGCGACACGTCACGGATATACGAGATACCCTCGTACACCGACATACCTCCACCGATGGCAAAGATGGAGATGGCCACGATGTACGTCCAGAAGAAGAGGGATTTCCCGTAGCCGAACGGGTGGCTGTCATCGGCAGGCTGCCGGGCGGTGTTCAGCCCGTGCAGGACGAGGATACCGTTTCCCATGTCGACCAGCGAATGTATCCCCTCGGAGATCATGGCCGAGGATCCACTGAGGGCTGCCGCCACGAACTTGATGATGGCGATGAGCAGGTTGCCGGCAATGGCGGCGTACACCGCGATTCGTGAACTGCCCTGGGTTGCCAATAGTCACCTCCCCGAAGAGATTGTCCAGGTGCCGCCGGTCCCGTACCGGCAGGTGGACGACAGCGGATTGCCCTTTCTTCCGGATATCATCATTACCAGTTCCAGGGAAAATGGGTGGGAGCCGGAGGGTTCACACGTATTTTTCAGGGCTCGTGTCGAACTTCTTCTTGCAGCCCGGGGCACAGAAATAGTACTTCTTCCCCTTGTACTCGCTCGTGAACTTCGCCGTCTTTTCGTCGACGGTCATCTTGCAGATGGGATCGATGGCCATTCCCGCTTCACCTCAGCCGGGTAGATTCTTCGCTGGCGGTATATAACCCTTGAGCAGCAGGGACAGCGATACCACCGTCACCGAGGAGAGGGCCATGGCGAGGCCGGCCCACTCGGGGCGGAAGGTGATCCCGAAGAAGGGATAGAGGAGGCCGGCCGCCACCGGGATCAGCGCCGTGTTGTAGGCAAAGGCCCAGAAGAGGTTCCCCTTGATCCGGCCCATCACCTTCCGGGAGAGCTGGATCGCCCCCACCGCGTCCCGCAGATCGTCCCGGATCAGCACGATGTCCCCGCTCTCGATGGCCACGTCAGTGCCGCTCCCGATGGCGATCCCGATGTCGGCCTGCGCGAGCGCCGGCGCATCGTTGATCCCATCGCCGACAAAGGCCACCACCTCCCCCTTCTCCTGCAGACCCTTTACGACGCCGGCCTTCTCCTGGGGCAGGACCTCGGCCATCACGTCCGTGATCCCGATCTGCCGGGCGATGGCCCCCGCGGTCCGGGGATTGTCCCCGGTGACCATGATCACCCGGAGCCCCATCACCCTGAGAGCCTCCACCGCCCCCTTTGCCGTGGGCTTCAGGGTGTCGGCGACCGCGATGAGACCGGCGAACTGGCCGCCTGCGGCGACGAGCATCACGGTCCTCCCCTCCCCCTCCAGGAGGGTGATCCGCTGCTCCAGGTC
The DNA here is from genome assembly GCA_028678555.1 of Methanomicrobiales archaeon. Lineage (GTDB taxonomy): Archaea > Halobacteriota > Methanomicrobia > Methanomicrobiales > JACTUA01 > JAJRCY01. Next base: position 167 of record JAJRDF010000019.1, on the reverse strand, counting down.
CGCCGAAACAGGGATACTCCGTTCGGAGAGGAGGAGCCGGTTCCCGATCACGACCTCCTCCCCCAGGATCCGGGCCACGACGCCCTTCCCGCCCAGCGTGTCGAACCCGTCGACCGGCTGCAGGGTCACCTTCCACTCTTCCGCCTTCCGGACGATGGCCTCCGCCA
>JAJRDF010000018.1 GCA_028678555.1 Methanomicrobiales archaeon | reverse complement strand
TTCACGCCCTGTTCCCCGATGACGACCAGGTCGCCGGCAGAGAGTTTCGAGAGGGTCTTGCAGACGGCCTTCTTCCCCTTCGGGTCCAGTATGATCAGGCTGTCCATCTTGATCTCGCCCACCGGGATCCACTTCCCCCCGTACCGTACGAAGGTGGGATGGTTCGTGGTGGAGTAGAAGTCCCGGGGAACGATCCGGTCCCCTTCGGCAGGGACCAGCGTCGCGTCCTTGATCTCCACGGGGCGGGCACCCAGCCGGTGGAGCTCGCTCGTGATCTGGGCGAGGATCACCTCGTCCGGGGCCATGAGACGGAGCCGCGCGTAGCTGACATCGGTCTTCTTCTTGCCCACCTCGAACTCCAGGATCTCGAAACTCCCCCCCATGTCCATGATCCGGTCAAAGACCTGGGTCATGATGCCGGAGTCGATAATGTGGCCCTCCAGCTCGATCTCCCGGGACGCTTCCATGCCTAAACGTCGGTGAAGAAGGTTAATATGGTTTCCCCATCTTCCGGCAGGAAAATGGCCGCAGGAGTCTGGAATCGAAAAACCGGGCCCCTCCAATCGCTGGCTCGCCACCGGGTCAGGACGGGCCGGGCCTGCCCTGCCCGGGAACGGCCGCCCGGACCCTTTCCAGATCTTCCCTTGTGTTCACGTGGAAGGCCAGCCGCCAGCTGCGGAGGAGAAGGCGGGTCTCCTCCTGGGGAGCGGTGATCCCGCTCCCCGTGACAATATTGATCCCGGCCGGGAACGCCGGGACGCCCTCCACCACTTCCCGGTAATCTCCCATCGGTGCACTTCCGGGGATCATCTCTTCGGGCACCCAGACCGAGAGTGCCGGAGTACCTGCTGACAGGTACGCATCTTCAATCGCCACGATGAGATCAGCGGTCAGACAGGGCAGGTCGGAGGTGCAGGTGAAGACCGGGCCGGTCTCCTCCAGCTCCTCCACTGCCTCCACCAGGTCCTCCACGTAGCCCGTCCCCCGGGCCTGGAACACCGTGATCCCCTGGACCCGGCACCAGTTCCGGGTCATGGGGGTGCGGGGTGACAGCACCACTACCGGTTCGTGGCCGGCTCCGGAGAAGGCATCGATGACCCTCCGGATCATGGGGCTGTCTCCCGTGATGACCAGCGGCTTCTCGCCCAGATCCAGCCGGCTCCCCTCCCCGCCGGCCATGATCAGGACACGCATGGGGCCAGGGCCTCCGCCAGCTGCCGGTTCTCCTCCCGGGTCCGGACCGCCACCCGGATGCTCTCCGGGAGCCCGAAGGAGGTGCAGTCCCGCACAAGGATTCCGCGGGCCAGGAGCCGGGTTGCGAGTATCGCGGCAGGGAAGGGCAGGTGAACCAGGAGGTAGTTGGCCTGTGATGGTGCGCAGGTGAGGCCCATACCCGTGATCCGCTCCTCCAGCCACTTCCGCTCCCCGCGGATCTTCCTGCGGGACTCCTCCAGTTCGGGCAGCCGCGCGATCGCTGCGGTGGCAAACTGCTCTGCCACGGAATTCACGGTCCAGGGCAGGCGCAGCACCTCCATCCGCTCGATGAGGTCCGGATCCCCGAATCCGTACCCGAACCGGAGGCCGGGGACGGCGAATGCCTTGGTGATGGAACGGGAGACAAAGAGGTACGGATCCCGGACATCTGCCAGGCTTTCGGCCGGGTCCGCGAGCTCAATAAAGGCCTCGTCCAGGAAAAGATTTCCCCCCCCCGCATGACATTCCTCAAGGGATGACAGGGAGCGGCTGCGCGGCAGGAGGGTCCCGTCCGGGTTGTTGGGATTGCAGAGGAACCGGATCCGCGCATTCCGCGCGGAAGTGCCTTCCTGCACCACGGCCCCGCAGAGTTCTGCGGAGAGGGCGTACTCACCGAACGTTGGATTGTCCACCCGGACGGTGTCCCCAGGCGAGAGGACCGCGCGGCAGAAGACCCGGATCAGCTCGATGGAACCGTTCCCCACCGTCACCTCTTCGGATTTCCGGCCGAACGTGCGGGCGATCAGATCGCGCAGGGCCCCGTACCGGTCATCCGGGTACATTCCGGCCGCGGCCGGATCGCACGTCCACTCCACGCGTGGAGGAAAGGGGTTCAGGGACGCGGAGAAATCCAGCACTTCCCGGCCGTCGTGCTCCTGGACCTGTTTGCGGGTGCCGCCATGGAGAACTCGACCATAAATCGGCTGTTTCATGTGATTCTGGCCTGATTGCAGGGATAATTGAGTATCATGCAATAAAAGAATTGTGAATACCAGCAGATCCCAAAACAGAAGGTTTAAATACTTACAATGGAATTCTATTTTATCGGTCGAACGACAATTGACATCTTAAAGTCTGACAAATAGCAGACAAAAAGCTGCTATGCGTCAGAAATGAGTGGTAATGGCCATGGAACGCGTCACCATCCGGTTGCCCAAACAGCAGGTGGATATGCTCGAGAGGCTCGTGGAGGCCGGGGAGTTCCCCACCGTCTCCGAGGCCGTACGCTACGCGGTGCGGGAGCTCATCGAAAAGCACGCGAACCGGGTCATGAAAGAGACCGACCAGATCTCCTTCAAAGTCTAAGAGGTATTCGGTATGCAGTCCCTGATTGATGAAGCCGTGAAAAACGCAGAAATGGAAAAGACCGACGGAAAAGTGAACGAGGATGATGATTTCCTGGGGAACCCCAGGATCATGGTGATCGGGTGCGGTGGTGCCGGTAACAACACCATCAACCGGCTCTACCACATGGGGATCACCGGGGCCGAGACGATTGCCATCAACACTGACAAGCAGCACCTGGACATGATCCAGGCAGGCAAGCGCGTGCTGATCGGCAAATCCCTGACCAAGGGACTGGGCGCGGGCGGGTACCCTGACATCGGCAAGCGCGCTGCCGAGATGGCGAGACCCACCCTGGAGAGCCTGATGGAGTCCGCGGACCTCGTCTTCGTCACCGCCGGTATGGGTGGCGGTACGGGTACCGGGTCTGCACCCGTCGTCGCCCAGATCGCGAAGGAGCAGGGTGCCATCGTGGTGGGCATGGTCTCCTACCCGTTCCAGGTGGAGAAGGCCCGCCTGCTCCGTGCCGAGGAGGGTCTGGAGAACCTCTCCAAGAACGCCGACTCGGTGATCGTGCTGGACAACAACCGGCTCCTCTCCTACGTCCCCAACCTGCCCATCGGCCAGGCATTCTCGGTCATGGACCAGCTGATCTCAGAGACAGTGAAGGGGATCTCGGAGACCATCACCGAGCCCTCGCTGATCCAGCTGGACTACGCCGATGTCCGGGCCATCATGTCCAAGGGCGGTGTCGCGGTGATGCTGGTCGGGGAGTCCAAGCAGCAGAATAAAGCCGAGTCCGTGGTCCACGAGTGCCTCTCCCACCCGCTGCTGGACATCGACTACCGGGGCGCCACCGGGTCCCTGATCCACATCACGGGCGGGAACGACCTGACCCTTGCCGACGCCGAGGAGATTGCGAGCTCCCTGACCTACGAGCTGGACCCCCACGCCGACGTGATCTGGGGTGCCCGGATCCGGAACGAGTTCGAGGGGAAGGTCCGGGTCATGGCCATCATGACCGGTGTCCGCTCGGCACAGGTCCTGGGCCCCTACCAGACCCACGGCCAGGCCGCCGCCAACGCAAAGGCCACCCCCACAGCAACCCAGGCGCCCGCCGGCCGGAAGGTGGCTCCCGTGGCGGATCGCCCCAGCGGCGGACTGATCGATTTCCTCTGATATCCCTGCACGCCCCCCCATTTTCCTCTTTTTCTCCAGTTCCCTGATCGGGACGGTTCTTTTCCGGAAACAGCCGGTCACCATGCCTCTCCTGCCCCCGCTCCGGCATCCGCGCTCCGGCATCCGGTAACGGGCCAGATCCGCCCTGCGGGCGTGCCGGGAATGGCTCCCGGGGGCCTTTTCCCCCCGGGATCCTCGAAATACTTATGAATTCGGAGGACATTGGAATAATGGAAGCCCAGGCATCATACTCCATTTCGTGCGCGTATTGTGCGGGCTGATCCGGGCGTGCCTGCCCGGATGGAACCGGGGGTCGAACAATGTACCGCCAGACGAAAGGGATATGGACGCAGAAGGGATGGCATCTGCGCCCGGAACGACCGTTTTTCCCGTGCGGCTGCATGACTTCCGGAACCGCACCCTGTCGCCAGTGGGGGATGGCACCGGTACCGATTGTTGAGGATGGAACAGTATGCTGAACGAGCTGATGGAAAAGAGGAAGAAGGTTCTCGCGGAGTCTGAACAGCACAAAAATCGCAGGAACGAACTGAATGCCCAGGCCAGTAAGTCTGCCAGCGAGCGGAACGCCCTGAACGCCCAGACCCGGGGGTTCGTGGACGAGGCGCAGAAGAACAAGGAGCTCCGGGACAAGTACAACAGCGAGGTTCAGGCGCTGAAGGAGCAGCGCAACGACCTGAACAAGAAGGCCAACGAGATCTTTGACGAGATCGAGGCCTACAAGAAGGATCACGGCACGATCCGCAACCGGGGCGTGAAGGAGCTGCAGAAGCAGATCGAGTTCCTGGAGTTCCGGCAGCAGACCGAGGTCTTCTCCACCGACAAGGAGCGGGAACTGATCGAGAAGATCAAGCAGATGAAGGAGCAGGCCAGGGAGCAGGAAGCGGAGCTGGAGCAGCACCAGGAGATCCGGACGAAGCTCGGCCAGGGCAGGGATTTCCGGAAGGATGCATCGGAGATCCATGCGAAGGTGACGGAGATGGCCGACCTGGCCCAGAAGCACCACGATGCCATGGTGGAGTGCTACAAGAAGGCCGACAAGTCCCGGGAGGCGGCGGACGAGGTGCACCGGAAGTTCGTCGAGGCCCAGGAGGCAGCCGATGCCGAACACAAGTTCTTCATCGCCTGCCAGAAGGAACTGCGGGACTACGACAAGGTGATCAGCGGTCTCCGGAAGAAGACAAAGAAGACAAAGGTCTCAAAGGAGCAGAAGGCGGTGAGAAAGGAGGCGGAGCGGATCTTCAACCTCTTCCGGGGCGGAGAGAAACTCACCACTGACGATATCCTGCTCCTGCAGAGATCGAGACTCATCTGAACCATATCTTTTTCTTACCCGATTATTCCTGATCCCATCGGTTCATGGTGAATTGATGACTACTACCGGGACGCTCCAGGGGAGGACCTGACGGTCCCCTCCGCCGCGTGGGCGCCCCCTTTGGTTTCCGGTATTGGCGGACACCCCGGCTCAGGCTCTCCTCACGCGGGGGTGCCCCAGCGGCAGGGGCCGGCAGCCCCCGAGAGCGTCCACTGCTCTGTTTGCTCTGTGTGGCAAGGGGCACAGCCCCCTCCCGGTCCCTCCCCCGTTGAGGATAGACGGCCACGTCGAATAGTGGCACAGGGATGGATCACCGGTTCCCGGGCACCGGCGGGGGGTGCCCACGCGGCGGGGGCGGAGTGGCGCGGAGCCCCCGAGAGCGTCTCACCAGTCCCATGAGAATCGGAGTATCCGACAGGAAGCAATGAGTCATATCATCCGCGTGGGCCGCATGAGGGGCGGCGCGGATCCATCGCCTGGAGCCCTCCGGATTGTGAAAAAACGGTCATCTCCCATTATCCGGCGTGACCAATAAATAGATCCGGGGCACATGTGAGTATAATGACGCCGTCCGGGACACTTGTCCCATCCGGGACGCTTGCTCCCTCCGGGACCCTAGTCCTCTGCGTGGATCGGGATGACGACATCGGGTACAAGGCCGACGTCGTGAGTCCGGTTGTCGGGAGGGAGGCGTGTCTCGCGGCTGCCACGGCCCTGGCCCTCAGGGACCCCGAGGACTCGGATGTGAACGCCATCTTCCAGGGGGTCCGGATCTACGATTCCCTCATCGCCCGCGGCGAGATAGCGTACGTGGCCATCCTGGCCGGTGATCACATGAAGATGCTGGAAGGGGACCGGAAGATCGCCGCATCTCTCGACGAGGTGATCCGGTCCACGGGGGCCACCTCCTGCATCCTGATCTCGGACGGGGCCGAGGACGAGTTCGTGCTGCCCATCATCCAGTCCCGGATCCCGGTCTCCAGTGTACAGCGGGTGATCGTCTCCCAGATGCCCAACCTGGAGAGCTCCTACTATACGATCAAGAAGCTCCTGGACGATCCCAAGGTGGCCAGGGTCTTCCTGGTCCCCCTGGGCCTCGCCATGCTCCTCTTCGCGACAGCGTACCTGATGGGATACCCCGAGGGGGCCGCCATCATCGTGGTGGGGGTCATCGGCGTCTACCTCCTCTTCAAGGGGTTCGGGGTAGATGAGGTCTTCGACGAGGGGATGGATACGATCCGGACCTCCTTTACCCGGGGTAGGTTCTCCTTTGTGACCTATATTGTGGCACTGCTCCTCCTCGTGATGGGCCTGTATTTCGGGTTCTCCAGCCTGCTCCAGTATTACTCCGAGGCGTTCACCCCGGGGTTCTTCCTGTACCTGGTTGCGTTCCTCTACGGGGGCGTGGGGTGGATCACGGCCGCGGCCCTCATCGTCGTGGTGGGGAAGGCCATTGACACCTACATGACTGACCGGCGCAACTTCCCCCGGACGGTGGTGCTCCCCTTCTTTGTGGGGGCCATCGGGGTCATCGCCTACGGGGCGAGCATCTACACCCTCTCACTTGCCGGCCTGACCTACTTCCCCTTCACCCCGGAACAGGGCGGGACGATTATCATCCTCTCCATCGTCGGCGGCCTCTTCTGCGCCTTCTTCGGGGTCTACCTGCGATCGGTGCTGGAACGGCGATCCCTGGCATCCGGTGCGTCTGAAGCGTGAACCAGGGGCATCCGTTCAGGGGCAGTTGACCGATCGGGACCTGCACAGAGGCGACGTTGAGGAATGTCGCAGGGAGTCTCCCTTCCGGGAGAAGCTCAGTCGCCCTGAAAAAGCGGGTATCACACCAGGTAATACCCGATACCCCGAGGAGTAAGGAGCGTGTTGCGGAACGCCTGGGTATACTGGGGTGTCTTCACCGTGACGAGGGGCACGGTAACCCGGAACCGGTGTTCGGGGAACCAGTAGGTGCCGTCACCATAATCAATGGCCGCATCCTCCACCCGGACGATGGCGTGCGAGGTGTCGATCTCCTCGACCCGGGCCCCCTCGAAGTTCAGCACCCGTTTCACCTTCTGCTCCAGGTCGCCCGTCCCCACGAGGAAGATCAGGATCCGCATCCCCCCGTCCAGGTGATAGTCCATCCGGACCTCGGCATCCGCCCCGTCCATGGTGATGGCTACCCGGTCCACACCGAGGTAGCCTTCGTTGCTGGTGGCAGCGGCGGCTGCGGGAAGCACGAGCGCCGTGAGGACCAGAGCGAGAAGGGCGTACCTCACAGGGAACATAGCCTGAGTACGATCCACACACGGTGTTAAAACCTTTACGGTCACCGCCGGGGGCAGGAGGCCATCGGATAGAATCGTTCATATCGCGCCGGAATCGTATTCTCACCCCGATTCTGCCTTATCCCTGGTATTTACCCGGGGGGCTCAGTCGCGGGTGAAACTGTGGTACAGGGCATAGAAACCCATGGCCACCGCCGCGATGTAGACCACGGTGGCAAAGATTTCGGGGAAGCCCGCTGTCCGGGAGGCGAAGAGGACCAGGGAGGATCCGACCACCAGGGCCGCGATGATCAGGCCGGCCAGGACCTTGTCCGTGGACTTGTCCATCATGGTCCGCAGCTGCAGGAGATCGGTCTCCATCATCTCCAGCCGGATGGACCCGCTGGAGAACCGCCGGAGGATGGCGTTCAGGTTGTTAGGAAGCTCCACAAGGCCCTCCACTGCTGTTGTGGCTGATTGCCGGACCCGGTTCGCCATCTCATGTGCAGTGACATTCCTGGCGGCCCTGTCCTCCATATACGGCTCCACGTAGCTGGTGAACTGGAACTGCGGGTCAAGTTTCAGGCCAATATCGGCGGCCATCATGATCACCTTCAGCATGAGCATCAGGTTCATGGGCACGCTCAGGTTGTACCGGCGCATGACGGCGGTGAGCTCGTTCACCATCAGGCCGAAGTTCACCTCCTCCAGCTGGAACTCGCTGTAGTCCATGAGTGCGATGTACAGGTCATCCCGGAGGGAATCCCTGTATTCCGGCCGGATCTCGATGCCCAGCTTCTCGAAGCACCGCAGCATCAGGTCCACATCGTTGGAGATGATGGCTGACAGGAGCTGGATGTAGGTCCACCGTTTTTCCGGCCGGATAATACCCACGATCCCGAAGTCCAGGAAGACCAGGTCACCTTTTGCCGTGACGAGCAGGTTGCCAGGATGGGGATCGCCATGGAAGAAGCCGTCTTCGAAGATCTGCTTCAGGTACGCATTGAATCCCGCCTTCCCGATCTTCTTCGGGTCATGCCCCATCCTCTGGATGCCCTCCACGTCATCCACCCGCACCCCTTCGATGAATTCCATGACCAGCATCTGGGGACCCGAGTAATCCCAGTAGATCCTGGGGCACCGGACGTGGGGGATGGTTTTCAGGTTGCGGTTCAGCCGCTCGGCGTTCTTGCCGTCGCGGATAAAGTCCAGTTCCTTCCGGATCTGGACGGCAAAGTCCTCCACCATTCCCGAGGGATTGTACACCTTCAGGGCCGGGTAGGATGCTTCAACCCTCTTTGCGAGCCACCTCAGAATGGCGATATCCTTCTCGATGAGGGAGGCGATGCCCGGGCGCTGCACTTTCAGTGCGACCATGGTCCCGTCGGCCATCACCCCCCGGTACACGATGGCGATCGAGGCAGAACCCACCGGGGTCTCATCGATGTTCCGGAATGTGCAGGAGAGGTCACCGCACAGATCTTCAAAGATCGGCCGTACCTCGGCGAAAGGTAACGGCGCCACCTGGTCCTGCAGTTTCTGCAGTTCTGCGATCAGCTCCGGGGGCAGGATCTCGGTCCTCGTGGACGCGATCTGCCCGAACTTGACGAAAGTGGGGCCCAGCTCCTCCAGGGCCATGCGCATACGCACGTAAATGGGTATATCCTGGGGGAAATGCCGCTGCATGATCCTCCAGTTCCTGACGTTCGGCAGGTACTCATCCAGTGCGATGCCGAACCCGTACTTCCAGAGCACCTTGGCGATCTGCCGGTACCGCCGCCACTTTGTGACCATTGCGTAGTAGTCAGGCGCCGGAACGTAAAAGAGATGACGGTTCAGCGGGGGGTGAGGGGTGCTGCCCGGGGTCCGGATGGGAAGTGACGTCCTTCCCTTGTCAGCAGGACATCTGGGGATCGATGGAGAACTTCGTGGCGAGCTTCGCGTATTTTCCGGGATTCTCCTCGAATCTCTTCCTGCAGCTGGCCGTGCAGAAGTAGAACTCCTGCCCCCCGTAACTCGCCGTGTGCTTCACCGTCTCTTCATCCACGTCGGCATAACAGACCGGATCCATTGCCATGGTAGAGTGCCTCCACTTCCCTCTCTCCACGCCTTTGGATAAGAAAGTGACGCTGGCAACCTGCGGAAGTTCTCAAGAAAAAAGGTGAATGAAGTGATCTGGTAAGCGGAAGATATCACTTCTTTTTGGCCTTGGTGGTCTTCTTGGCCTTGGTCGTCTTCTTTACCTTTGCGGGTTTCTTCTTTGCCTTTGCTGGCATATTTAGCGTTCTATCAGGAGGTCTTAAATCTTTTGTGCCGGTTTGCCCTCTCTGCTCTCTGCAGGAATGACTTTCCAGGCCTGATCCACTCCCCATCCACCCCTGGAAAGCAACATTACTGGCATTTCTCCGGAGAGAAAGGCATAATATCAGGGGGATCACGGGGAGGGTCCTGTCCCGGCCTTCCTCCCCCGGTAGGGCAGCACCGCCATCAGCACCGTGGCCGCGGCCAGCGGGAGTATCAGCGAGGAGAGGGCACCGGCGAGGCCGATCGTATCGGCCAGGGACCCGATGGCAGCGACTCCCAGGCCACCGAGGCCCATGGAGAACCCCAGGAGGAGCCCTGAGGAGAGGCCCAGCTCTCCGGGCATCAGCTCGTGGGCGATGGCCAGCGTCACCGAGAAGCTGGACCAGAGGGCAAACCCGAAGACGAGGAGGAAGAGGAGGCTCACCCACCCGGTGGTCGCGAGGAATGCGGCCAGGGCCACGATGGCGAGGGCCATGCCTGCCACGATCACCTCCTTGCGGCCGTGGCGATCGGAGAGGGCACCCCCCACCATCTGGCCGGCGACGCCGGCCGCGAGCATGGCAGTGGCTATCATGTTCGCCATCAGGAGATCGTAGCCCAGCCCCACCAGGTAGGCGGGGAGGAAGGCCACCGAGCCGAAGATCACCACCGCCCGGAGGGATGATGCCGACAGGAGGATCACCATCGCCCGCCAGTCGGTGGATGGTGCGGACTCCCCGCCCGGCCGGCCGGCGGTGGACCGGGCCGGGGCGGTTGCCGACGGCTGCAGGAAATACAGGAGGAGAGCCATGACCATCGCCGGGATGGCCAGGAGGAGGGTACCGGTAAGGCCGAAGAGGTCCAGGGCTGCGCCGGCCACGACCGGGCCCAGCGCAAACCCCAGGTTGCCCCCCACCACGAAGTAGGAGAGGATCCGGCCCCGGTTCGTATCCTCCGACAGCCTGCCGGTGGTGGCGAGGGCTACCGGGTGAAACGCGGCATGGCCCAGCGCCGCGACGGCACAGCAGAGGAGGATCACGGGATAACTCCCGGCCACGCCCACGAGGGAGATGAAGATGCCGGAGATCAGGATGGAGAAGCCCAGGGGGAGGCCGATGCCGCGGCGGTCATGGGCCCAGCCGATCACCGGCTGGGTGAAGGAGGAGACCGAGTTGTAAGCCGTGATCAGGAGCCCGGCGGCCAGGTAGGTGTAGCCTTCCTGGAGGACGAGGAGTGCGATGATGGCAGGGAGCGCCGGGCCGTAGAGGTCGGCCACCAGGTGACCCCCCGAGAGGACCCAGACGGTGCGGGGTGCCCGGGGGAGCATCAGCAGCGCACCATTCTCGCTATCTCGACCGGGATCTCCCGCACCTCGTCGCGGTGGAACCGGAAGGTGCGGCGGAGCGGCAACCGGGCCTTCACCACGTCGGTGATCTCCGCCCTGCCTGACACATACGATTCCAGGAACAGGATCGACCCGACATTGAAGATCCCGTATACGACCGGGGCGTGCGCAAGAGCTGCGTCGATGAAGGGCCGGTCAGCGTGGGGCTTCTGGGCCCCGAACGGCGGGTTCATGACCGCCGTGTCATAGGGACCGTCTCCCGCGATCTTCCCGTGGTCAGCGATGTCAGCCTGCAGGAAGGTCACGGCCACCTCCAGATGGCGGGCGTTCTCCTCCGCGACGGCCAGGGCAGCGGTGTCCACGTCCACGCCGAGGGCCCGAGAGGCACCGGCCAGCATGGCCCCACAGGTCAGGATCCCGGTCCCGCATCCCAGGTCCAGGATCGCCTTCCCCGCGATATCCCCACGGGACCAGGCATGGTGCAGGAGCCGGGCGGCCAGCACCGCGGGAGTGCGGTACTGTTCCAGCGCCGGGGAGGGGTGCGGGAACCCCTCCAGCCGCTCCAGCGCCATCTCCAGCTGCCGGAGCCTCATCCCTCACCCCACTCGTCTGCCACGTAGGCTTCCCAGGGTCGGATCCCGAGGAGGATCTCGAACTCGCACGGGGTGAGGACCGGGACAGGGAACCGGGCCTGGTCATCATACGCGAGGCGCGGACAGGCGGTATTCACGTACGCATCGCACCCCAGGTCCAGGAGGGCCTCCGGGGTCACCTCCCGCATCATGACGAGGACCGCCTTTTCTGAGAGCCCTGCGAGACGCCGGGCCAGATCCAGGCGGAACTGCCCGCTCTTGGACGAGACGATGATCCCGATCCGTTCCGCACCCCGCGCCCGCTCGATGAGCCCGAACCGCTGCCTGAGGAACCGTTCCGCCGATACTATGGTGGCCTGGCCGGTGTACGGATCCAGGGCCACCACCCGGGCACCGGTGGCCAGCTGGACACCCAGCGGGTGGAAGAGGCCGGTGCCCACGTACAGGATCTCTCCCGCACCGGTCTCCCGCGCCGCCCGGAAGGAGCAGCCCAGCACCTGCCCGGGATGGGGCGTCCTGCCAGATCCTCCGGCCACCACCGGTTCAAACCCGGCCCGGCGCAATTCCCCTGCCACGGCCTCCAGCAGGTGAACGTGCTGGACCGTGGTGACAAGCCCGATGCAGGGGCCCCGGAGGAGTGAGAGAGCTTCCCGCACCATGGCGGGATCAAAGTCCAGCGGGACGGGCTCAAAGATCACCCGGTCCCGGTCACCG
>JAJRDF010000205.1 GCA_028678555.1 Methanomicrobiales archaeon | reverse complement strand
CGGGGCCATGCTCGTGGCCTACACGGTGGCAGCACTCCTCGTCATCGCCATTCCTGAGCTCACTTCCCTCTCCCACCTCCTTTCGGTGGCGGCTGAGCCGGACGTGATCTCGTCTATCCTCCTCACCTTTGCCGCCGGCTTCGTTGCCGTGGCGATCCTGGCCCTGCTGGGCACGCCCCTCGCCTACCAGCTGGCCCGCACCGACTTCCGGGGGAAGGCGCTGGTGGAGAGCCTGATCGATATCCCCCTGATCCTGCCCCACACGGTGGCCGGACTGATGGTGTACCTCCTCTTCATGGCCCGGGGCCCCATCGGCGGGCTGTTTGCTCCCGCCGGCATCTTCTTCGAGGAGGCCTTCCTGGGCATCGTTGTCGCCATGGTCTTTGTTTCCACCCCGTACTACGTGAACACGGTCCGGGAGGGATTTTCCCGGGTTCCGGTGCAGCTGGAGCACGTGGCCCGGACCCTGGGCGCCCGCCGGTTCCGGGCGTTTACTGCCGTCACCCTCCCGCTCAGCCAGGGGCATCTCATCAGCGGGGCCACGATGGCCTGGGGGCGGGCCGTCGGGGAGTTTGCCGCCGTGATCATGATCGCCTACTTCCCGATGGTAGTCTCCACCCTGATCTACCAGCGGTTCTCCACCGGGGGTCTCGCCGAAAGCCGTTCCGTGGCCTTCCTGATGGTGATCGTGGCGTTCCTGATCTTCCTCCTGATCCGGTGGGCGGCAGGGAGCCACAGGAGGCGCGATGATCACCCTTGACCGGGTCTCCCTGAGGCGTGGCAGCTTTGCCCTCCGGGAGATCTCGCTCCACGTGGAACGGGGTGAGTACCTCTTCCTGCTGGGCCCCTCGGGGTCAGGGAAGACCCTCCTCCTGGAGACCGTCGCGGGCATCCATCCGGATGCAACGGGTCAGGTCGTGGTACGGGGCAGGGACATGACGGGCGAGCCCCCGGAAGGGCGCCGGGTGGCTCTCGTGTACCAGGACTATGCCCTCTTCCCCCACCTGACGGTCCGTGAGAATGTGGCTTTCGGACCCCGGATGCGGGGGGCCGATACCGGACCCGCCGTGGACCGGCTGCTGGACCGGTTCGGGCTCACTCCTCTCGCGGACCGGTACCCGGACCGGCTCAGCGGCGGGGAGCGGCAGCGCGTGGCTCTGGCCCGGGCTCTCGCCACGGAGCCGGACATCCTCCTGCTGGATGAGCCCTTCTCGGCCGTGGACCCGGAGCTCCGATCCCGCTATCTGCGGGAGATGAGGGACCTCCAGCGGGAGCAGGGGCTGACCGTCCTGCAGGTGAGCCACTCAAGGGACGAAGCCTTCGCCCTGGCCTCCCGGGTGGCGGTGATGGATAGCGGCAGGATTCTCCAGACCGGCACGCTGGAGGAGGTCTTCCGCCACCCGTCGAGCCGGGACACTGCCCGGATCGCCGGGATCGAGAACCTGGTGGAGGGCATGGTGATCGGCACCTCCGGCCAGGTTGCCGAGATCCTGCTCCCCGGCGGTTCCCGGATCCAGGCCCACACGAATGTGACCGCCACTGCAACGGTCACCGTCTGGTCCCCGGTGGCACCTGCGCCAGGGACGGTATCACGGTGATCCCGGGCACCGTCACTGGCCTGATGGCCGGCGAACACACCACCCTGGTCGAACTGGACTGCGGTTTCCCCCTCACGGCCCGGGTCCCGTCGGCAGATCTTCCGGCCCTCTCCCTGGCAGTGGGAGACCCGGTTTCGGCCTGCATCCCCGCCGGCGCTGTGCACGTCATTCCCAGAGGGGATGAAGGATGATCCCTTTTCACCGGTTCCTGCTCCTCCTTCTCGCTCTCGCCGCTCTTGCCCTCCCTGTAATGGCGGCATCGGGGGATCCCGTGATTATTGAACCTGCCGTTCTCCTCAGGGGCCCCTACCTGACCCCTGCACCCGGGGGGATCACCGTGAACCTCCGCTTCGACCGGCCGATGGGGGTCACCGTCGTCTACAGGCCTGCAGAAAAAGAGAACCAGGACGCGGCATCCGAGCAGTCTGTAGCCTCCCCCGCGGCCACGGATCACCGGGTCGTGCTTCCGGATCTCCTGCCCGGCACCGGGTATCGGTACCGGGTTATCTATGGCAACGGGACCACGGGCGACCTGTCCTTTCTCACCTGCCCGTCAACCGGTGAACCCCTCTCCTTCCTGGTCATGGGGGACACCCGGGACGAGCCACCGCTGATCCTGCAGGAGGAACGGTTCGGGGCCGTGGCTGCCCGGGCAGCGGATGAGCCTGGTGTCACGTTCGTCGTGCATACCGGCGACTTTGTCCTGGACGGAGACCGGGAGGAGGACTGGGATCGGTTCTTCCGTACCGGCGGCATACTCCTCACCAACACCACGATCCTGCCCGTCCGGGGGAACCACGACGGCAGCCCGGACCGGTTCCGGGAGGTTCTTGGCCTTCCCGCGAACTACACCTTCACCTGTGGGGATGTGACCCTGGCCGTGCTGGACTCGGGCGATGAATCCTGGGGAGATCTCCCGGCCCAGGCACGCTGGCTGGAGGGGGAGCTGGCCACTGGCGGCCCCTTCCGGTTCGGGGCCACCCACTATCCCCTCTATTCATCGGAAGAGAAGCATTTCGGCGGGTGGGAGAACCTGCGCGAAACCTTTGCACCCATCTTCTCCCGGCAGGGTGTGCTCGCGGTCTTCCAGGGGCACGTGCATCTCTATGAGCGGGATTCCGCCGGAGGGGTCCAGTACGTGACAGAGGGCCGAGGAGGTGCACCGTCATACTGGCTTGGAGAATACACGATCCCGGAGCACCGCCGCAGTCTCATTGGTACCATGGGCTACACCCGGGTCACGGTCCGGTCACCTTCCATTCCCGCGGAGATGGAGGTGATCCGGGTCGCCGATATCCGCGAGGGCAGGGTCATCACCCTTCCTCAAGGGGCTACTGTCGAGCGGATCGACCTGGAAGTGGGGAAGCCCCGGTTGTTCAGGCAGGACGGAACGGGTATCTCCGGCCTTCTTCCG
>JAJRDF010000122.1 GCA_028678555.1 Methanomicrobiales archaeon | reverse complement strand
TGGACGGGAACCGGTCCAGGCAGTCCCCCACCGCGCGGGCCTGCCCCCGGAACTCCTCACCGGCATAGCGGACCCCGATCTCCAGGAACGGGGTGACCGGGATCTCTACGACGCGGCACGGGCGGTCGCTGCAGAGGAACCGGGCGATCTCCTGCGGGTTCCCCACCGTGGCAGAGAGCCCGACCCGCTGGAACTCCCCCGCGTACCGGGTCAGCCGCTCCAGAGCGACGGAGAGCTGGGCCCCCCGTTTCGACCCGGCCAGCTCGTGGATCTCGTCCACGATCACGTGCCGGACCCCGGCCAGGTGCTTCCGGAGCCGCTTCCCCATGAAGAGGGCCTGGAGGGACTCAGGGGTCGTGATCAGGAGATCGGGAGGATGGAGCACCTGCTTCCTCCGCTCCGACTGGGGCGTGTCCCCGTGCCGGACGCCGGCCCGGAGCCCCAGTACCCCGCACCACCACTCCATCCGGGCCAGGATATCCCGGTTCAGGGACCGCAGCGGCGTCACGTAGAGGGCCCGGAATCCCCTGCCCTCCTCCCGGAGGAGCTGGTGAAAGACCGGGAGCATTGCCGATTCGGTCTTCCCGGTACCCGTGGGGGCGATCAGGATCAGGTGCTTCCCTTCCAGGAGGAGGGGAATGGCCTGCTCCTGGGCATCGGAGAGGATGGTCCAGCCCCGACGGTCCACGGAGCCCCGGATCCGGGGATCCAGGAGCCGGAGGACGTCATTCGGGCCGGAGGGAGCCGGCGGTCCCGAGATAGGTCCCATCGGTCAGGTACACCTCCGCTGCGTCAAAGTCCATGCACCGGGAGAGCGGTCCCAGGTTCCTTGCCCGGAGCTCCAGGAGGTCGATCCCTGAGAGCTCATTGAAGGCGGGCATGACCAGCACCTTCGTGGCGGGCGCTTCCCCGCCATCCCCCTGGCGAAGGCAGGGGGTGCTGGCCGGGGCCAGGAGGAGGGCCGCGGTCCGGAGCGCGCATCCCACTTCGTCCCGGAGGGACACCATGGGGTGGTGGTGGCCGATGACCAGGGGGTGGCCCGGGAGATCGGGTGCCGGGTAGGTATGGCCGTGGAGGTACCCGATGCCGTCGATGAGGGCCCCGCGGACCGGCAGGAGCTCCCCGTCCTTCAGGAACCGGCCGATGCCCCCGTCGTGGTTCCCGGGCGCGACGCGCAGGTCCACCATCTCCCTCAGTTCCTGGAAGATGTGCGGGATCTCCCGGAACTCCTGGCGGCTGGTCCCCGGCACCTGGTGCTTCACATCACCGAGGAGTACCAGGAGGTCCGCTTCCGCGGCCCGGATGCACTCCTTCACCCGCTCCAGGCGGGCCCGGCTCTGGCTGGGGATATGGACCCCGTGGGCGGCCAGGTCCGACTCGATCCCGAAGTGGAGATCCGCGATCACGAGCGCCCGCTGCGATCCCTCCACCACGACGGCCGGCCACCGGTCCAGGAACCCGAGGTGCACCCCTCACACCAGCCTGTAGAATCCCTTCCGGGGCATATGGCAGTCCCCCTCCTCCATGAGCGCAGCGAGGGCAGCAAGCACCGCGTCCCGGTCCAGGCCACGGGCGGCACCCCCGGCCAGGATCTCCTCCAGGGCCACCTGCGCCTTCGGGCCGCGGGCTGCAATCGTCTCCCTGACCGTCTCCACCGGATCCGGTGCTGCGGTGGGCGGGGGAGGTGCCGGCCGGATGCCCTCCAGTGCTCCCTGTACCATCAGGCCCAGTTCCGCAAGATCCGGTCTTCCCAGCCGGTATTCCCTGAGCGCAGCGGTGACCGTTTCAGGGGCATCGCTCCCGGAGAGCGCCGTGGCGAGCATCTCCAGCCGTTCCACCGTTGCCATCGCGGTCCGGATCACCCAGGCATCACGGATCTCCCGGGTGACGGTGCGGATCCCGCCCGGCACCACCTGGCACTGCGGGGCCCGGGCCCGTGCCAGCAGGAGGGGTGTGCCTGTCACGGCCACAAAGGCCGGGGGGTTGATGGCCGCGAGTGCAGCCGCCGCCCCGGACTCGCTCCTCCCGGCCTTCAGGGTGAAGGTCCCGGTGGGGTCCGCCACCCGGGCCAGCATCATCTCGGAGGGGCTCCCCTCCACCTCCAGGAGGGCTCCCACGAGAAAGAGCCTGCGGCAGCAGAGGCCGGTCGGGGTGAGAACAGCCGGAGCCTGCCCGGATCCCCCGTCCCCGGCGCACCGGTACCGGGTCCGGTGGAGCTCGCCGGCAAAGAGCCGGTCATGGCCCCCGCTCACGATGCCACTCCCCTGCACAGCCCGGCACTTGCACACCCCGTGGTGATAGAATAATCTGGGATCACACCGATATCCTTTGAAATGACACTGCCCTCCCTCCGGTCTCATGCAGGACGGCGGGAGGATACTTCCACACCCATTATATCTCTTCCCGGCGCCGTTTATAGCTGACCACCGCGGCCGCGTCTCCCGGAAGGGATCAGGAGGGACCATGGAGGAGAACCACAGCATCTGGATCGAGAAGTACCGGCCCCAGCGGCTTGAGGAGATGGTCGGCCAGACGAAGATCGTGGAACGCCTCCGCTCCTACGTGAAAAGCGGTTCCCTGCCGCACCTCCTCTTCACAGGCCCGGCGGGTGTCGGGAAGACCACCGCGGCCGTCGCCCTGGCGCGGGAGTTCTTCGGGGACTCCTGGCAGATGAACTTCCGGGAACTGAACGCCTCCGACGAGCGGGGTATCGACGTGGTGAGGAACCAGATCAAGCAGTTTGCCCGGACCACGCCGCTCGCCGGCGCCACCTTCAAGATCCTCTTCCTGGACGAGGCGGACGCCCTCACCTCCGACGCGCAGGCCGCGCTCCGGCGGACCATGGAGAACTATGCCCAGACCTGCCGGTTCATCCTCTCCTGCAACTACTCCTCCAAGATCATTGATCCGATCCAGAGCCGCTGCGCCATCTACCGGTTCAGGCCCCTGGACGATACCGCCATCACCGAAGAGATGGACCGGATCGCAACGCGGGAGGGGCTCACCGTGGAACCGAAAGCCAAGGAGGCGATCCTCTTCATCGCCCAGGGGGACATGAGGAAGGCCATCAACGCCCTCCAGGGTGCGGCAATCGTCTCCCCCACCATCACCGAGCAGAAGCTCTTTGAGATCACGGCCCACGCCCGCCCCGACGAGATCGAGGATCTCCTGAAGGCGGCGCTGGCCGGTGATTTCGAGGGTGCGGAGGCGCTCCTCTCCACGCTCCTGAACCAGCGGGGCATCGCCCCGCTGGAGCTCCTCCACCAGATCTACCGCGTCATCCTGGACCGGCCGATGGACCGGGGTCTGAAGGTGGCCCTCATCAGCCGGATGGGCGAGGCCGACTACCGGATCAGCGAGGGGGCGGACAGCGAGATCCAGATGGAGGCGCTCATCGCCGGGTTTGTGCAGGCAGCCCTGGAGAGGGGCACGAAGGGGTGAGGGGATGGCGCAGGTGGTGCAGCAGACCCAGGTAACCGACATCGCTGCGGAGTGGCACCGGTTCCTCACCCGACACTACAAGCGGCAGATGGAGGAGCTCCGGCGGGAATATCCCCACCGCCGGTCCCTGGTCATCGATTACGCGCAGATCCGGCCCGTGAGCCTCGCGGACTCGGTGCTCTATACGCCGGGGAAGGTCATCGAGGATATCCGGGACGCCCTGCACCAGAACGGGACGATCGAGGAGAAGGAGAAGCACCGGATCAATGTCCGGTTCACGGGTCTCCCGAGGAAGACCCCCATCCGGGAGATCCGGTCCCACCAGATGGGCCAGCTCCTGACCGTCGAGGGGATCCTGCGGAAGACCACCGAGGTCCGGCCCCGGATCGTGGAGGCTGTCTTCCGGTGCACCTCCTGCAACCGGATGCTGACCCTGGGCCAGGGCTATGGCAAGTTCCAGGAGCCCGATACCTGCCCCCACTGCGAGAAGAAGACCCGGATGGAGCTGGTCCCGGCCCGGTCCCGGTTCATCGACGCCCAGAAGCTCCGGATCCAGGAGTCGCCGGAGGGGCTCCGGGGAGGGGAGCAGCCCCAGACCCTGGACGTGGACGTGACCGATGACCTGACAGGGAATGTGGCCCCCGGGGACCGGGTGGTGATCAACGGGATCCTGCGATCCCTGCAGCGGATCACGGCCGCCGGCAAATTCACCGTCTTTGACATCTACCTGGAGTGCAACTCCCTGGAGATCTCGGAAAAGGAGTTCGAGGAGGTGGACATCAGCGAGGAGGACGAGAAGACGATCGTTGCCATGAGCCGGGATCCCCAGCTGACCCACAAGATCATCCGGTCCATCGCCCCCACCATCTACGGGAACGAGGACGTGAAGGAGGCCATCGCGCTCCAGCTCTTCGGCGGGATCCCCAAGGAGATGCCGGACGGCTCCCACCTGCGGGGGGACATCCACATGATGCTCGTCGGGGACCCGGGCATCGCGAAGAGCCAGCTGCTCCGGTACGTGGTCACCCTCTCACCCCGGGGCATCTACACGAGCGGCAAATCCTCCACCTCGGCCGGTCTCACGGCAACGGCGGTGAAGGACGAGTTCGGGGATGGCCGCTGGACGCTGGAAGCGGGAGCCCTCGTCCTCGCCGACATGGGCATCGCCGCGGTGGACGAGATGGACAAGATGCGCCCCGAGGACCGGTCGGCGCTCCACGAGGCGATGGAGCAGCAGACGATCTCGGTGGCGAAGGCCGGGATCACTGCGACCCTGAGGTCCCGGTGCGCGCTCCTCGGGGCCGCCAACCCCAAGCTGGGCCGGTTCGACCAGTACACCCCCATCGGC
>JAJRDF010000017.1 GCA_028678555.1 Methanomicrobiales archaeon | reverse complement strand
GCCCGCGCATCCTTGTGGGCAGGGACCGATTCCCCGGTCAGCGCGGCCTCGTCTGCGGCCAGCGCCACCGTCTCCAGCAGGCGTGCATCGGCAGGGATCCGGTCGCCCTCGCTGATAACCAGGAGGTCCCCCGGCACCAGGTCCCGGGCGTCGATCTCCCGTTCCGCACCCCCCCGGATCACCCGGGCCCGGGGCGCGGTCAGCCGCTTCAGCGCCTCCAGGGACCGTTCCGCCCGGTACTCCTGGAAAAACCCGATGATGCCGTTCAGGATGATGATGGCGACGATGGCGGCTGCATCGATCCATTCCCCCAGCACCGCCGAGATGACCGCGGCGACGGCAAGGACCAGGATCAGGAGATCCGTGAACTGGCGTGCCAGGAGCAGGAGCGGGGAGACCCGCTGCTTCTCCTCGAGGCGATTCGGGCCATGCACATCGAGACGATGGAGGGCTTCCCCGGGATCCAGGCCGCCGGTATCGGTGCCCAGCGGCTCCAGGACCTCCGTTCCCGGGAGGGCGTGGGGAGGGAGGGAGGATTGCGGCAGGGGCGATTCAGACGATGACATGACAGGGGAGGACTCCGGCGCGGGCGCATGCCCGGCCGGGGATGCCTGAGTGGTGGATGGGGTGCCGGAGGTTAAAAAGCACCACAATCCTCCGCCCGGATCCCTGCGTCCCGGTCCCACCCCGAATACCCCCGCAGCCGGGGACGATCTGATGGTTCGCCCCCCAGTCCCTGATGGTTTATCTTCCATGCCGCCCCACCCTGAATCCTGGACAGACCGTGGGAACCGGTTCCGGGCCTCTCTCTGAAGGCCACCGGTAACCACGGGGAGGTCCCGGGGGGAAACCGGTGGCAGTCCCGATCGTCGCGAATGTGGTCCTGATCCTGGCGATATCCCTGCTCGTCGGACTGCTCTGCACCCGGCTCAGGATCCCCCCGATCGTCGCGTTCATCCTCACCGGGATCATTGCCGGGCCGTATGGACTCTCCCTCGTGAGCAGCACGGAAGATGTGGCCATCCTGGCCGAGATTGGCATCGTGCTCCTCCTCTTCACCATCGGCCTCGAGTTCTCCTTCAACCGTCTCTGGGAACTGCGCAGGATGCTCTTTGTCGGTGGCCTGCTCCAGGTCTCCCTCACCTTTCTCATCTCCTTTGCCATCGCCACCCTTCTCGGGGTTCCTCTTGGGGAAGCCATCCTTCTCGGCTTCCTCATCTCCCTCTCCAGCACCGCCATCGTCCTCAAGATCCTGGACGAGCGGGGGGAGACGGGATCGCCCCACGGTTCCCTGACATTCGGGATCCTGCTCTTCCAGGACATTGCCGCCATCCCCATGATGATGGCCATCCCGTTCATCGCCAGCATCACCACGGCCGCACCGGCGATGGCGCTCTCCGGGGAATCCCTGCTCGTCATGCTGGAGAAGGACCTGCTGATCGTGGTGATTCTCGTGATCGCGGCCCGGTGGGGAGTTCCCTGGCTCCTCTATAAAATCGCGCAGACCCGGAGCCGCGAGTACTTCCTGCTCCTCCTGCTCCTCATCTGTTTCGGGGTGGGCTGGCTGGTCACCCTGGCCGGCCTCTCCCTGGCCCTGGGGGCTCTCGTCGCCGGTCTCCTCATCGCGGAATCCGAGTACAGCCACCAGGCCATCGGTTCGATCCTGCCGTTCCGGGACATCTTCCTCAGTTTCTTCTTTGTCTCTGTGGGGATGCTCCTGGACCTGGACTTCCTCAGGACACACCTGGGAATCGTGCTGGTCCTCATCCTGGGCGTGATCCTGTTAAAGAGCCTCACGGCGGCGGTGGTACCGATGGTGCTGGGGTACCCCCTCCGGACCATTGTGCTCGTCGGTATTGCCCTCGCCCAGGTGGGGGAGTTCTCCTTCATCCTCTCCGGGAGCGGCCTCGCGTACGGCATCCTCACGCCCTCCACCTACCAGGCATTCCTGGCAACGGCGCTGGCCACCATGGCCGCCACACCCTTCCTGATCGCGTCCGGGCCCGGGCTCGCTGACCGCCTCTGCCGGATCCCCCTGATCAGCCGGACCCTGGGCGCCCGGTGCCCCGTGGAACCGATAGGACCGACCCGCCTCAGGGACCACCTGGTGATCATCGGGTTCGGGGTGACGGGGAAGAACCTGGCCCGGGCGGCGGCCCATGGCCAGATCCCCCACATCATCGTGGAGATGAACCCCGAGACGGTGAAGAGGGAGCGGGCGGCGGGGGAGCCCATCATCTTCGGGGATGCGACGAACGAAGCGGTCCTCCGGGAGGCGGCCATCACCGAGGCCCGGATCGCCGTCGTGGCCATCAACGACCCGGTCTCGGTGCGGAGGATCACCGACCTCAGCCGAAGGATGAACCCGAAGCTCTACCTGATCATCCGGACCCGGTACCTGAACGAGGTGAAACCGCTCCAGGAGCTGGGCGCGGACGAGGTGATACCCGAGGAGTTCGAGACCTCGGTGGAGATCTTCACCCGGGTGCTCTCCAAGTACCTGGTCCCCCGGGACCGCATCGAGGAGTTCATCTCCGAGATCCGGTCCGGCGCGTACCAGGTGCTCCGGAACCCGGCGGCCATCTCCTCGTCCCTCCCGGACCTGATCTACCGGGTCTCCGACGTCTCCATCATCTCCTACACCGTCCACCCCTCGTCGCCGGTCGCAGGCAGGACCCTGGGGGAGATCAACCTCCGGAAGGTCTACGGGATCCTGGTACTCGCCGTGGTCCGTTTCAACGAGACCATCACGAACCCGGGTGGGGAGACCCGGCTCGAGCCCCACAACATCGTCGTGATCCAGGGAACCGCCGAACAGGTGGCCATGGCCGCGTCCCTCTTCGGGGTTCCGTCAGGGGGAAGCGAGGGCAGGCCCCCGAAGGAGCCGGAACCGTCCCCGACGGAAAAAGAATGATGCTGCGGGCGGGATCCGAACCCGCGACCTCCAGATATCCCAGATGATGGCGCTTGCCGAATCGGCTCAAAACCCTATGAGTCTGGCGCCCTAACCAACTAGGCCACCGCAGCGCATACGTTGCATTAGAGACTGGAAACCCGCAGGGATAAAGATTCTGATGGGAACCCGGGCAGATGGAATTGCTCAGGGGTCCGGTGCGTCCCGGCTGAATTGCCAAGTGGTTCCCAGGGGGTTCTGGGGGCTCCGCCCCCGCCGCGTGGGCGTCCCCCGGGTTCTCCGGGATCGGGGATCCTTCCGGGATCACAGTGAGGAACCGACTATCCTTACGGGGGAGGGACCGGGAGGGAGTTTCCCCCTCCCGCACAAACCCGTAAACAGTCCATGGGTCCGATCCCTCACCCCTCATGACAGGGGGATGATCACGAGCTTCGGCCCCTCCATCAGGTTCCGGAGTTCCGGGTCCCCGTTCCCCAGGCGGGTGCGGAACCCGGCAGGGGTGAGGTGGAGGATCCGGATCTCACGCCCGAGGCGCTCCCGGAGTCCCTGGACTAGCTGAGGGAACCCGGCCGGGTCCAGATCCCCCACCAGGAAGAGGTGCCCAGAGAGCTCCGGGAAGAGGGGAAACTCCCGGTTCACCGTATACACCCGCTGGTTTCCCCGGGTGGCGCTGGCGAGGAGGCCCAGCTCCTCCAGGTTATGGAGCTCACGCCGCACGGCGTTGATATTCCCGCCGGTCACCCGCTCGATCTCCCGGGGATAGTGCTCCCGGTCCGGGTCCAGGAGGAAGAGGGTCAGGAGCTGCACCCGGGTGCCGGAGGTAAGGAGCCTGCGGAGCATTGAGTGAATTAAGTATTCAATTGGATAAATAGATTACTCATTATTCTGCCGTGAACTGGCGGGGAATCTACATGATGTCTCATCTGTTCCGCAGGATCTCAGACGGGAGGGGGCTTCGGCCCCCTCCCGGAGCCCACCCCCAAATGAGGATAGATCGGCGAATGGTTGGATACACAGGGCGGGACCCCGGAAAACCGCCCGACCGGAATATCCTCCCGGGGGAGGGACGGGGGAGGGGTCTCCCCCTCCCGCTGCTTCTGATCCTTTTTTTCAGATACAATCGATAGCAATGGGAGGGCCCGCTTCCCGTCCCGCTCACCGCTTCTTCAGGACCCCGATCACTTCCTGGATGTCCGGGACCGAGTGGACCGGGTACACCTTCACCCAGGCCACGTCCCTGTGTTCGTCCAGCAGGATGTTCGCCCGCTCTGAAAAGCCGTTCTCCTCCCGGAAGATGCCGAATGCGGCGGCCACTTTCCCGTGAGGCCAGAAGTCGCAGAGGAGCCGGGTCCCCTCTATCCCCAGCTGTTTCGCCCAGGCCCGCTTGCAGGGGATGGAGTCCACGCTGATCCCGACGGCGACCGTGTTCAGTTCCTTGAATGTCTTCCGGTGCTCCTCAAGGGACTGCATCTGGGCGGCACAGTAATCGGTCCAGGCCAGGGGGTGGAAGGAGAGGAGCACCCTTCTGTCCTGCTGCTCGTAGAGGTCCCAGGTGGTGTTGTCCTGATCCTTCAGGGAGAGGTTCCGTGCCGGCTGCCCGGGCCGGACGATGGGCTGCTGGTCCATGGGTTCACCGGTAGCTATTCCGCTCCCTGTGCGATATCATGCTTGCGGAACAGGATCGGGAGATAGCCGGGCGCTGAGGAAATCGCGGAAACCTCACGGCTGACTATCCTCTGGGGGGAGGGACCGGGAGGGGTCTCCCCTCGCTACAAGCGAAAGTACACATCGGTTCCTCTGGATTCCGGACGGGAGGATAAGACGATTTGAGTTGGATTCCTCTCAAAAGTGGATCGTTGGGGAGCAAAAAAATGAGGAGGATTCCCCGTCGCTCACTTCCCCGAATTTCCGCCCTGCTGGCGGGCGGCCAGGTACGCATTCACCGCCGCGGTGATGGCCACCACCTCCTTCCCCTGTTTGAGGGACGCGGCAAGGGTCGCCATCCGGGTCTCGTCCTCCCGGACGTAGCGGGGCAGGGTCTCCATCACACCCTCATCCTTCAGGAAGTGGGTGTGGGTGGCCCCCTTGATGAACTTCGGGTGGTGCATGAGGGCCAGGTGCAGGGGGAGCGTGGTCCTCACCCCCAGGATCACATACTCGGAGATGGCCCGCCGCATCCGCTGGATCGCCTCAGGCCGGTCCATGCCCCAGGCGGTGAGCTTCGCAATCAGGGAGTCGTACAGGACCGGGATCGAGTATCCCATGTGGATGCCGGAATCCAGCCGGATCCCCGGGCCGCCGGGCGACCGGTAGCGCACGATCTTGCCCGGGTCTGCCTGGAAGTTCTGGAGCGGATCCTCGGCATTGATCCGGCACTCGATGGCGGCCCCCCGGATCGTCACATCCTCCTGGTCGAATGGGATGTCCTTTCCGGCCGCGATGGCCAGCTGCTGCTTCACGATGTCAATGCCGGTGATGGCCTCCGTGATCGTATGCTCCACCTGCAGCCGGGTGTTCATCTCCATGAAGAAGTAGCTCCCCTCCGAGTACAGGAACTCCACGGTGCCGGCGTTCGTGTAGCCGGCGGTTTTTGCCACCCGGACGGCGGATTTGGACATCCGGTCCCGGAGCTCCGGGGTCATGATGGGGCAGGGGGCCTCCTCCACCAGCTTCTGGTGCCGGCGCTGGATCGAGCACTCGCGGTCAAAGAGATGGAGGGTGTGCCCGTTCGCATCGGCCAGCACCTGGAATTCGATGTGCCGGGGCCGGACCAGGTACTTCTCGATGAAGACGGTGGCGTCGCCGAAGGCCGACTGGGCGATGCGCTGGCCGGCCTCGATCGCCGCGGTGAGGGCCCGGGCATCGTCGACGATGTGCATCCCGATGCCCCCGCCGCCGGCCGAGGCCTTCACGATCACCGGGTAACCGATCTCCTCGGCAACCATCGCCGCCTTCTCCGGCGTGGTACCCTCCTCGGTTCCGGGAAGGACCGGCACACCGGCCTTCTTCATCATCCGTTTACTGCCGATCTTGGACCCCATGGCCTCGATCGTCCGCCAGTGGGGGCCGATGAAGATCAGCCCCTCCGACTCCACCAGCCTGGCGAACCGGTGGTTCTCGGCGAGAAACCCGTAGCCCGGGTGGATCGCCTCTGCACCGCTCTTCTTCGCGATCTCCACGATCCGCGCCTGGTTCAGGTACGACGTGGAGGGGTGGGCCTCGCCAACGCAGAAGGCCTCGTCCGCGTACTTCACGTGCAGCGCGTTCTGGTCAGGCTTGGAGTAGATAGCCACCGTCTCGATGCCCAGTTCCCGGCAGGCCCTCATCACCCGGATGGCGATCTCGCCCCGGTTGGCCACCAGGATCTTCTCGAAGTGGCTCATCGGACCACCAGGAGGACGTCACCGCCTGAAACGATGTCCCCCGTGTCCACGAAGATGTCCGTTACCTTGCCATCCCTGGGGCTGGTCACCGGGTTCTCCATCTTCATGGCCTCCAGGACGAGCAGGGTCTCCCCCTGCTTCACCGCGGAGCCCACCGACACGAGCACCTTCAGCACCATACCCTGCATGCTGGCCTTCACGCCGCCCTCCACCTCGCCCCGGGGTGCCTTCTTCCCCGTTGTCACGGCCTGGGCCACGGCGCTCCCGCCCACCGAGACAATCCGGACCGCGTACACCTCGCCGTCCACCTCCACCTCCATGGCCGACGGGATGCCTGCCGGCTGGCACGATGCGCCGGCTGCTTTCTTCGGGAGCTCCTCGGGCTTCTTTTCGCCCCTGAGAAACGACGGTGCGACCGCCGGGTACAGGATGTAGGTGAGGATGTCCTCCTCCTTCCTGATGAGACCCTGCGTCACGGCCTCCTTCTTCATCTTCTCGTACGCAGGCTCCAGCAGGTCCGCCGGCCGGACGGTGATCACCTTCTCGTTCCCGATGATCCTCTTCCGGATGGACTCGTTCACCGGCCCGGGGGCCTTTCCGTACCATCCCCGGAGGTAATCCTTCACCTCCATCGTCACGTTGGTGTACCGTTCCCCGCCGATGAGGACATTGAAGACCGCCTGGGTCCCGACAATCTGGGACGTGGGAGTGACGAGGGGCGGGTAGCCCAGGTCCTCCCTCACCTTGGGGATCTCCAGGTACACGTCGTTCATCCGGTTGAGGGCGTCCTGCTCCTTCAGCTGGGAGACCAGGTTGGAGATCATGCCCCCGGGGAGCTGGTACAGGAGGACGTCGCTGTCCACCCGCTCGGAGATCGGATCCAGGATCGCCCCGTACTTCTCCCGGATCCTCAGGCAGTGGTCCCGGATATCCCGGAGGGTGACGAGGGAGATCCCCGTGGCCCGGGGCGTCCCCTCCACCGAGGCCACCACGCTCTCGGTGGGGGGCTGGGAGGTCCCCATGGCGAAGGGGGACATGGCCGTGTCCAGGATATCCACGCCGGCGTCGATGGCCGCCTGGTAGGACATGGGGGCAATCCCTGCCGTGCAGTGGGCATGGAGGTCCACGGGAAGGCCGGTCGCCTTCTTGATCCCGGTGATCAGCTCCCGGGCCGGGTCCGGCTTGATGAGCCCCGCCATGTCCTTGATGCAGATGGAGTCGCAGTCGAATCCGGCGAGCTCCCTGGCCATGGCCACGAATGCGGGGACAGAGTGGACAGGGCTTGTCGTGTAGCAGATGGCCCCCTGGAGGTGCGCCCCGCACTTCTTCACCTCCTCCATGGCCTTTCTCATGTTCCGGATATCGTTCAGCGCATCAAAGACCCGGAAGATGTCCACCCCCCACCGGTGGGCAGCAGGCACGAACTTCTCCACCACGTCATCCGGGTAGTGGCGGTATCCCACCAGGTTCTGGCCGCGGAGCAGCATCTGGACCGGGGTGTGGGGAAGTGCCTCCTTCAGCGCCTTCAGCCGTTCCCACGGGTCATCGTTGCAGTACCGGATGGCGGTGTCAAAGGTGGCCCCTCCCCATGCCTCGACCGACCAGAACCCCGCCTTGTCGATCAGGCGGGCCAGCGGGACCGAGTCATCGGTCCGCAGGCGTGTGGCGATCAGCGACTGGTGGGCATCACGCAGCGTGGTGTCCGTGATCTGCAGTTTGGTGGATGCAGGCTTGGCCATCTCTCCTCCGGCGGATCCAGGGGTAAATGAAACCTCTGGAAGCTTCAGTGGCTGAGTATAAAAAAATATCACTGAGGAAATGAGCGTTTCCAAGGGATGGCAGGTCAACGAGCCCATCGCTGTCTGGCGGGCATACGATGGATCCCCTATCCTCATGCGGGGGAGGGAGCCGTGAGGGGCCGGAGCCCGCTCCCGTCCGGAATCAGTAAGATACCCTCCACCTCGGTCAGATAGAGGGGATGGATCACCTGTTCCGGACAACCGGCGGGGGGTGCCCACGCGGCGGGGGCGGTGAGCCCCCGAGAGCGTCCCGGTAGTACTCCACGAATACGTGAAACCGTCATGGAGCAAGCGCATCTTACTGCAGCGTGCGTCCCGGCGGGGGCGGTGAGTCCCCGGAAGCATCCCCGCAGCCATTCGCGATGAGTACCGAACTTCACAGGATCCGCGGGGGTCACAGCGGGATCGCGAGGGCAATGGCGGCGGCGAGGAGCACGCTGCAGGCGGCGGGCAGGTCCCGTCGGGGGAACGGGAAGGCAGGGCAGAGGCTGCCACCGCCCGTGTAACCCCGGAGGGCCAGGAGGGAGGCCTGTTCCCCGGACTGCTGCATCTGGCGGTGGAGGAGGAGGGTTAGGGCAGGAGTGAGGGTCTTCAGGCGCCGGGGAGTGCCCTTCATCTTCCATGCGATCTCCATCATCCCCACATCCTCCAGGAGCAGGTCCAGGGATCGGGCGGCCATCTCGGCGAGCAGCCCCAGGTCAAAGCCCGTCCGGTTCCCGAAGAAGGAGACTGCCACCTCCAGGAGCTCCCCGCTCTTCCGTGCCCCGTGATACCATGCGGCGACGAGCACGACCACCGTCATCCGGAAGAGATAGGAGAGGCCGCCCCCTGCCGTGACCTGCAGCACCACCGCGGTCACGCAGAGGATGGCCAGGAAGAAGAGGACGGCCCGCGGGTTCCTGATGCCCCGCACCCGCGGGGTGAAGAGGAGCCACCAGGCCAGGGCCGCCACCGCTCCGGCGATCGAGAGGAACGCCGCCACCGAGAGGACGGTGGCAGAGAGGATCTTCAGCCGTCCGTCCTGCACAGTGCCTCCCGCACGTCCTCCACCGATATGTTCGCAGGAGCGGCCCCCTGCTCCAGGGCGATCCTGATATACGCGGGGGGCGAGGACCAGAGGGGGATCGCGTCCGCGACCGGGCCCAGATCCACGAGTCTGCCCTCCCGGATCTCCCAGAGCCGGTCCACCCGGGGGAGGGATTCCCGGGCATGGGTGAAGATCACGGTGGTGGCTGCGGGGGGAGCCGAGAGACGCGCCGAGAGCGCATCCCGGCCGGAGCAGTCCAGGGCGGTGTAGGGTTCATCCAGGAGGAGAAGCTCCCACCGCCTGGCAAGCACACAGGCCAGGTGGAAGCGTTTCAGCTCCCCCCGGCTCAGCCGGAACAGCGATTCCAGGCTCATCCCCGCCAGATCCGAGGCGGCCAGGACCGGCGCCTCTGCCACCCCCCAGGAGGCGATCTCCTCCCCGACGGTGGCACCGGTGGTGTGGTGCTCCGGGAACGGAAGGGAGAGGAAGAGGGGACCTGACCCCTCCCGGACCACCGTCCCCCTTTCCGGAGCGATGATACCGGCCAGGAGCAGGGCCAGCGTGGACTTCCCGCTCCCCACCGGGCCCGTGACCAGGTGCCTTCCCTCGCCGAAGACACCCGCGGCTGAGAGGGTCCACTCCCCCCGTCGGATCTCCACGTCCCTGAGGGAGACCCTCACCGCCGGCACCCCCAGAGGGGTGGGAGGAAGGCCGTGCCCGAAAGGGCGGTGAAGACAGCCTCCGGCGGTCCCTGGTGGAGGACCTTCCCCTCCCTGAGAAAGAGGAGGTGGGGGGCGGCCAGCGCCGACTCCATCCGGCCGGTGACCCGGACCACCGCGGGGCAGCCGGCCCTGCGAAGGGCTGCCTCGGAGAGGAGGGCGGTATCAGCGTCCAGGTGGGAGTCCACCTCGTCCAGGAGGAGCAGGCGCGGGCGGGAGGCGAGGGCCGCGGCCAGGGCGACGAGGACCTTCTCCCCCCCGGAGAGCGCCATGACGGACCGGTCCAGGAGCCGCGCGATCCCCAGCGTCTCCGCCACCTCCCGGACCCGGCCATCCACCTCCCCGCAGGGGAGGTGCCGGAACCGGAGGGATGACGCGATCTCGTCCCGGACCCGGTCAAAGAGGAAGTTCCGGTCCGGGTACTCCCCCACCCACCCCACCTCCTGTTCACGGGGCGGAATCCCGTCCACCCGCACGCTGCCATGGAGGGGGAGCGTGATACCGGAGAGGATACGGAGGAGCGTCGTCTTTCCGGCACCGTTGGGGCCGATGACGGCGGTCTCGCCGTCGGGGATCACCAGGGCCGGGATCTCCAGGGGGCCGTGAGAGAGGCCTTCCACCCGGATCACGCGAGGCTCCTCCCCAGGGCATACACCGCCGCCGCCTTCACCGCATCGCCGGGGATGAAGGGCAGGACGCCGATGGCAGCAGCGGCGAGGACCGGCATGCCCGTCGAAACCGCCAGCCAGCCGGCCCCGCACACGTAGATGACGCAGGTGGCCAGGATCAGGGCTGCCGCCCGGACCCAGGCGTTCTCCTGTTCGTACCCCAGACCCGTGATTCCCGCTGCCAGGATGAATCCCACCAGGTACCCGCCCGTGGGGCCCAGGAGCACCCCGGGACCGGAGAGGCCGCTGTGGAAGAGGGGGAGACCCAGCGCCCCCAGGAGCACGTAGAGTGTCGCGGGGACAACGGCATACCGCTTCATCACCACGCCCGAGAGGAGGACAAAGAACGTCTGGAGGGTAATGGGCACCGGAACCATGGGGAGCGCGATCCAGCCGCCCGCGGCGATGAGCGCGGTGAAGCCGGCGCTCTGTGCAATGATCGCCGCCCGCTCCTCGTTGCCGTACATGGACCTAGAGGTGGGTGCAGTCGCCGGCGATGACCCGCTCCACGGCGCCGGAGTCCTTGCGGACGATCAGGGCCCCGAACTCGTCGATGTCCACGGCTTCGCCCTCAAAGGAGCGGGAGAGGGTGGTGATCCGGACCCTCCGCCCCAGGGTGGAGGAGAGGCTCCGCCACTCCCGTGCAACGGTCTCGTACTCCCCTGCCTCCAGCAGGTTCAATCGGATCTCCAGCTCCCAGAGCACCCCGGCCAGGAACGGCTCCCGGGCCACGTCCCGGCCCAGCTCCGCGGAGAGGGACGTGACGGTCTGCCGCAGCTCGGGCGAGAGCGCCGACAGGGGGACGTTGGCGTCGATCCCGATCCCCAGGAAACAGGCATTGACCCGGGGCCCGGTGGAGGAGACCTCCAGGAGGAGCCCGCCCACCTTCCGGTCGCCCAGCAGGATATCGTTGGGCCACTTGATCAGGGCTCCGAGGTCGTACTCCTTCCGGATCGCCCGGGCTACGGCGAGCGATCCCGCCATCGTGACCATGAAGATTCGATCCACCGGAATCTTCGGCGCCAGGATCACCGTGAACCAGATGCCACCCGGCGGGGAGACCCATGCCCGCCCCAGCCGGCCGGTACCGCCGGTCTGCTCCTCGGCCAGGATCACGGTGCCGTGCAGGTCCGCCACGTCGCAGGATGCGCAGAGTTCCTTTCCGGCAGCCGTTGTGGAAGGGATCCGCTCATGATACTCGACCCGCTGCCCGATCACCTTTGTGGCCAGGTGCTTCTTCAGTTCATCCATGTCCAGCCGGGAGGATTGGGCCACGTTTGTCACCTCCGGGAAGAGATCTGTTCACCCGGGAGGGGGCAGGGATCCTTGCCGCAGACCTGCTTCAGGATCGCCGACTGGTGCTCCATCAGGGTAGCCAGGTCAAAGAGGCCGGTCACGTCCACGACGCCCAGTGCCGCAATGGCCGCCCCCTTCTCGTCCCGGATGGGGGCCACGATGACGGGCACCCCCCGGTACACCCCGGTCTTCGGCGTGGTCCTGATCAGCCGGTTCTCTGCCATCGCCTGCTCCAGCACCGGGCCCGTATAGGCGGCATCCACCACCCTCCCGTCCTCCACCCGGGCACCCGGGGATCCCCGGCTCCTCCCGGTGACCGGCAGGCGGTGGACGATCTCATGCATACACAGGAGCACCGGGACCAGGTCCTGTGCGGTACCGTCTTCAGCAATCACGTAGCGGGCCATCCTCCCACTCCCGTACAACCCTCTTTCCGGGATTAAAAGAACGTTTCCCTCTCGCTGCAGCAGAAGGAGGTGAGGAATGTACCGGAGGGGTACTCGTGGACCGACGTGACCACCACGAGGCCCTCCCCCACATCCTCCTCCAGGAGGACCGCCTCCCCTCCTTCCCCGCAGGCCACCGGTTCGCAGCCGGGGGCGGTGAAGCACCCGTCACAGGGCATGCAGGTGCAGTCGTACCCGTCCACCAGCACCCCTCGCGGGGACTCCGGCCGGACCGCGATCCTCCGCTCAGCGTAGCCATGCCGGTAGGTGAGGGGAAATGGCAGCCAGTCGTAGGCATCCGGCCGATCATCGGCCGCCCCGAAGACCAGCAGCCGTCCACCACCCTCCACGAACCGGAGGATCCTCTCCTCCGACGCCCTGAGGGCCGGGAGGAGGCGGGAGTACGCAGGGTTCGCAAACCCGGTGGGGATGATCAGGGCCACGAACCGGCCCTTCCAGAAGGGCGTGGCCATCATCTGGGGCGTCACCGCGTCACACCGGATCCCGAAGCCCTCCACGTAGCGGTTGAAGAGCTGCGGCGTCTCCCAGGCGAGACCGGCCGAACAGATCACCCCTTGATCACTCCCATGGGCTCCAGCCGTGCCACCAGCTTCGAGATACCGACGGCGTCCACCACCCGGACCACCTCCAGGCTCGGCTTGTAGACCTCCGGCGCCTCCTCGGCAATGGACTCGTAGGACTGCGCCCGGACCAGGATCCCGGCCTGCGCCAGCCGGGCCTGCACCTGCTGGCCCCGCATGTTCTTCTTGGCCTGGGTCCGGCTGGTGACCCGGCCGGCCCCGTGGCAGGTGGAGCCGAATGTCTTCTCCATGGCGAGGGCAGTGCCCCGGAGGAGGAACGAGGAGGTGCCCATGGAGCCGGGGATGATCACCGGCTGCCCCACCGCGGCACACTCCTTCGGGATGCCGGGGGAGCCGGGGCCGAAGGCCCGGGTCGCGCCCTTCCGGTGGACGCAGAGCGGCACCTGCTTTCCGTCCACCAGGTGCTCCTCCATCTTGGCCACGTTGTGGGCCACGTCGTAGATGAGCGGCATCTCCCCATATTCGATCCCGAACATCTTCACGAGCACCTTCCGGGTCATGTCAGTGATCATCTGCCGGTTGGCCCAGGCGTAATTGGCAGAGGCCGCCATGGCGCCGTAGTAGGCCTTCCCCTCCGGCGAATTCACCGGGGCGCAGGCCAGCTGCCGGTCGGGGAGGCTGATCCCGTACCGCCGGGTAGCCGCCTCCAGCGCCTTCAGGTGGTCGGTGCAGACCTGGTGTCCCAGGCCCCGGGACCCGCAGTGGATCATCACGCAGACCCCGCCCTGGGCAACCCCCATCGCCGCCGCGGCCGCCGGGTCGTAGATCTCCTTCACCTCCTGGATCTCCAGGAAGTGGTTGCCGGACCCCAGGGTCCCGGACTGGGGAAGGCCCCGCTGCCGGGCCTTCTGGGAGACGGCAGAGGGGTCTGCCCCGGCCATCGCACCCCCCTCCTCGCACCGTTCCAGGTCCCGGGGGACGCCATACCCGTGCTCCACGGCCCAGGCGGCTCCCCGGACCATCACCTCCTCCAGGTCCTTCCCCGAGAGGCGCCGGTCGCTCTTCGCCCCGACACCGGTGGGTACCACCTGGAAGAGACGCTCGACCAGTTCCCTCCGGTTGGACAGTTCCGCTGCCCGGAGGGGGGTGGAGAGCAGCCGGACACCACAGTTGATATCAAAACCGACGCCTCCCGGCGAGATGATCCCACTGTCCACCGAAAACGCAGCAACGCCGCCGATGGGGAAGCCGTAGCCCCAGTGGATGTCGGGCATGGCCAGCGAGTGCCTGACGATCCCGGGCAGCGTGGCCACATTGGCCAGCTGCTCCAGGGCGCCGCTCTCCAGGTCCTTCCGGAGTGCCTCAGAGAGGAAGAACCGGGCCGGAACCCGCATCCCGGGACGGTAATCGACCGGGAGCTCCCACTCGTACTCCCCGATCCGCTTCACCTCGCCGGCCATGCCGCCCCCTCAGACGTCAAAGATGATCTCGAATACATCGTCCTCCCCCTCTTTATAGATTCTCAGGCCCGAGAAGGAAACCCCCTTGATCTCGGCACCACCCGCGTGCTTCTCCCGGCTGAACTCCTCGCCCCGGCAGGTGGCGGTGAGGAACCGGGTCCCCTCGAGGGAGACCCGGCAGTCGCAGAGGAGGAGCCCCTCGGCGTCGAAGAGGTAGAGGAGCTCGGAGAGAAAATCGTGGAGGAGCCCCTCCAGGTCCTCTGCCTCCACGGTCACCTCCCGGGTGACGGCGGGTGCGGGAACGCAGCCGGGGGCCATGATGGCGGCCATGGCCCGGGCAGCCTCGGCAAAGAGGGAAGGGAGCCCGGAGGCCGTCACCCGGATGCGCACGTCGGCGGTGTGGGGAAGGATCTCGTAGGGCATGGCGCGGGATCAGTAGTAGTCCCGGGACCGGGGGATCATCCCTGCATGGATCACGTCGTGGTACCGGGCCTGGTAGAGGGAGACATACACGGTGTGGTCACCCACCTCCACCCGGAGGTCCGACGGCTTCGGGGGCTTCACGGAGACAGGGAGCAGGATGGGGCCGCCGCAGCTGGTGCAGACCCGATAGTCCTCTTTGCGCTTGAGCACGTAGGCACGGACTTCGTCGGTGAGGACGATATTCTCCGGGACGCCCGTATCGGGGCCGGCGGCATCGGCACCGTCACAATGCATATCTAGAAAGGGGAGTCTCTGGATAAAAATCCGATGGAAGCGTGATCACCCCGGGTGATATCCCCGGGGAAGACGCGGTCACCCCGGGTGATATCCCGGGGGAAGACGCGGTCACTCGGACGCCAGGATCTGGGTGAGCATCCCCACGTACCGGTCCCGGAGCTCGTAGGTGGCAAAGGAGCTCTCGGCGGTCTTCTTCATCGTGAGGATGCCGATCCGGGAGGCGAGGATCCCGATCATGGACGCCAGCGCATGGTAGCTGACCGAAAACCGCTCCCGGACTGCCCCGAAGATCTGGGGGATGGTCACGATCCGGAACCGCAGGATCAGGCGCAGGATCTCCCTCCGGAGGCCGGTGCGGTCCCGCAGGAGGTACGCCTTGAGCCTCCGCCGGATCTCGCCAGGCATCGCTGCCGTTACAGCCATGCCGGGGGAGCTCCGCGGGAACTGACTTAAGGCTTGTGGAATGCGCCGGTTTATATGCGCAGCCCGCGCCGCCCGGCGGTGGCTCCCCCCAAACATATTAAGCGCGGCCGCGAAAATGTATGGGCATGGACTGGTTCCGGTACGATGTTGATCGCTTCACCACCCCCCGGGCAGCGATCATTCCCCTGGCCATCCTGGTCCTGGCCCTCCTCTATCTCGGTTACACCACCGCGATCACCGGGATGCCAGTAAAACCCGGCCTGGACTTCCAGGGAGGGACGGCGATCACCATCATCTCCGACGAGGACGAGGCTGCGATCCGGGCACTTGTTGCCGGCTACCCCCTGGAATCGGTGACAGGGGAGGGGGGAAACCAGTACCTGCTGAAGTTCGGGACCATGCCTCCTGATCAGAACGAGCAGCTTGTGGAGCTGATCACCGACCGGTACCCCGATGCCTCCATCAACTACATTGACGAGATCTTCGGGAGTACGCTGCAGGGGCAGGCGCTGATCGCGCTCCTCTTCTCCTTCCTCGGCATGGCCGCCTTTGTCTTCATCGCCTTCCGGAC
>JAJRDF010000016.1 GCA_028678555.1 Methanomicrobiales archaeon | reverse complement strand
GGTGCTGGACCACATCCCTGCAGGGAAGAAGTACGACTTTGCCCGGGACCTGTTCCCTGCCCTCATGGAGGAAGGGAAGCTCCTGAAGGGCTGGCTGGCACGGGGCAACTGGACGGACGTGGGGAGCCCCCGGTCCCTCCGGCAGGCCGAACGTTGGAAGCTGCAGGAGCTGCCCCACACGAGCATCAGCGGCGACCTGGCCATGCACGGGGCCCGGGTCGTGGGGCCGGTGCAGATGGGTGGCTCCATCACCCTGGCCGCCGGGTCCCGGATCATCGGGCCGGTGGCCATCGGGGCAGGAACCACCATAGGGGAACACGTGCTGGTGGGACCCTATACCTCTCTCGGGGAGGGGTGCACGATCCGGGGGCACACCAAGATCTTCTCCTCGTCCATCTACAACCGGGTGGTGGTGGGCCGGAACAGCTCCATCAGCGGGAGCGTGATCGACAACGATACGGTGGTCGGGGACGACTGCAGTATCGAGAACGATACCGTCATCGGCCCCCGGGTCCACCTGGCCGACAAGGTGGTGGTTCACTCGGGAACCCGCATCTGGCCCGAGGTGACCGTGGCCCCGGGCACCGTGGTCAAGGAGCACGTGCTGAACAGCGAGTACGATCTCCAGTACAACGGTTCCTGAACACCGCCGGCTTTTCAGCCGTGGCGGACCAGCCGGTGGGTGAGGGCCACCAGCGGGTGCCGGGCATAGTCCATGACCCGGATGTCGTCCAGGGTGGAGAGGTTCATGGACCGGGCGGTCCGCTCCATCCCCAGTTCGATGTCCTGGTCAATCTCGATGATGTAGGCGTCCAGCGTCTGGATGCCCAGCCGTTTTGCCGCGACGGCGCGGTGGTGACCATCCACAAGGATCATCCGCCCGGGCCTTTTCACCACGATCAGCGGTTCGGCGAGGCCCTTCTGGATCTCGTACATCCTCCCCTCCAGCTCGTCCTCGTAGATCTTTGCCTGGGTGGGGAGGAGGTCTGCGATGGTCACGTGCTCCCGTTTCATCTGGGGATCCACGTTGTAGAGCTTGCGCAGCGTGTCGATGAACTTGAAGACCTTCTCGGGGGAGACATGCTCGATCTGGGACCGGATCACGTCCGAGTTGGAGATGATCCCCAGGAGGTGGTTCTGTTCATCCACGACAGGGAGTTTCTGGATACCGGACCGGAAGATCACCCGTGCGGCATCGTTGATGGACATGTCGGGATCGGCGACAATCAGGTGGGTGGACATGACCCGTTCGATGGGGACGGTAGGGGCAACGAAGAGCAGGTCCCTGGCTGCGATGTAGCCCACCACCTCCCGGTTGTCCACCACAGGAAACCCGTCGTGGCCGGTCTTGTGGATGGTCTCCAGGACATCCTTTGCCGTGGAATGCAGATCAATGCAGACCACGTCGTAGGTCATGTAGTCCCGGACCTTCTTCTTGTCCATTGCCGGAAGGATGTACGTTCCGGTGACTTCAAGGAATCGGTGAAAAGAGGGGTGGGTGAGCGTTCACTCGATGGGTATCTGTTTCTTCCGCTCCTCCGGGCTCTTCATCAGGTGGACTTCCAGCACCCCGTTCTTGAACGAGGCGGAACCTCCCTTGTCGGTCACACTGGCAGGAAGGCGGATCAGCCGGTCCATGGAGCCGAACCTCCTTTCCCTCATGTAGTACCCTTCCGCCTTCTCCTCCTCTTCCAGCCTGCGCTCGCTGGAGATCTGGATGGTTCTCGGGTCCATCAGCTGGATGGAGACATCATCCTTCTCCACCCCGGGGAGGTCTGCCACCAACACCACCTCGTCATCGTGCTCCCGTACATCAACCCGGAGGTCCCCGCGGATGGCAGGGATCAGCCGCCCCCGGAATTCCCTTGCCGGAAGAAGGGGGGTGGTCTCCACCTCCTCCATGAGGGAGGAGAGCTGGCTCTCCATCTCCTGCATCAGTTCGTTGAACTCGTTCCAGACTGCCGAATTCGGCCTGTACCTTCTCCATACCATGGTGTATCACTCCAGTCACTGCAGGGCACCCGCCGGCTGCCCGCAGATGGCTAACCAATGGTGAGTGTTCTTGATATTTAAATATACCTAGTGCGGGAGGTGCTCTGGTGGAGGTTTTATCTTTCCCTTCACCCGATGCTATAGGCATGAAGCGGGAGGAGGAGAAGAAGAAGACCACGTTCTGGAGCAGGGTGGTGCTGATCGCCATCGCCGTCCTTTTTGTGGGGATGATGATCATCTCTTCATGGGGGACGGGATGGATCACCAGCTTCCGGACGGCGAAACCGCTGGAAACCCTTTCGATGCAGTATACCATCTGGGATGAGAACGGCCAGGTGATACTGACCACCGACAGGGCAGTGTACCAGACCGCCGTCCAGAACGGTGACCCGGTCTTCTACACGACCACCCTGGATATCCAGGCAGGAAAGACAGGAAATCCTGCCATCATGGGCGTTCCGGCATACAACCCGTACCTCGGCGAGGTAAAGTTCGCGCTCCTGGGAATGGAAGCCGATGAGATGGGAATCGCGCTCGTGGGATTGCACGCAGGTGAGACACGGAAGCTGACATTCCAGTTTGAGGACCCGCTCCAGACGGACTTTTCTCGGGAGGAGTTCAACATAGTCGGCGGGAACTTCTCCACCTCAACTGTCGGGGACTGGATCCCCCTCGGATTTTCCGAGACCCCCATCGTGGACTTCCCGGACGAGAACGAGACCGCCCCTGACACGGTACTCAGGATGGCCAGGGTCATGGAGAAGACGGACACGAGTGCACTCCTCGGGTACCGGTACGCCACCGCCGACGTCTCCTTTGCCGAGTTCCCGCGGTGACGGCGGGGAAGGTTTTTTCCCCCGTCCCTCCCCACCTCCCTCCATGGCTGTCACGGTCCTCTGTTTCTCGCAGGAAGGCTGCATGGGGTGCGTTGAGCAGGAGCCCATCAACCGGGAGGTGGAGGCTGCCCTCGGGCTCACCATCCAGGAGATCGATGCGGTGAAGAACCCGCATTTCATCAAGGAATACGGCCTCCGTGTCACTCCCACGATCCTTGTCGTCTCGGATGGCCAGGTGAAGGAACGGTTCGAAGGGGTCGTCCACCGCGAGGAACTGGAAGGGGCGATCCGGAAGTACCTATAGCCGGTAGCCGTAGACCCGGGTGATCTCCCGGGCGGCGGCCCTCTTTCCCTCTCTCCGGACCACATGACCGTCCCGGAGCTTCATGTGGGAGATACGGAAGCTGGTCTTTCCTGCGGTCGCGATCCCACCGACGGAGAATTCCTGTTCTCCGGTACACGAGATGCGCAGGGGTTCCGTGGTGCGGCCCCGGTGGACCGATACTTTCACCACGACGCGCTCGATGGCCCGGGTCCAGAGGGTCTCAACGGATGTGGCCGGCGCCCGCTGCACCCGCTTCCCGCCGCTCTCGATGGCGGTCACCTCCACCCCCGACGCCTCATCCCCGCAGAGTGCCGCCAGGTGGTCTCCCACCGCCACCTCCTCGTCTTCTCCCAGCTCCGCCTCGCAGACCCGGGACTGGTCCCGGTCTGAGACGATGGCCTTGACCCGGATCTCGGCAGCCTCCGGGAACCGGATCCGGTGGATGTGGCCGCAGCCTGAGCACTCCACCAGCACCTCGGCCCCCTCCTTGAGCACCCGGTGCCCGGTCTCCTGGCCGCAGCCCGGGCAGGGATACGGAATCAACATTGAAATAGCAGTGGGCGCCCTTCACTCTTAAAGGATGGAGGCGCACGCAACGGTGGTATGCCGCGGGCACCCCCAGGTGCGGGGCACGCATCCCACCACCTTTGAGGTCACGGCAGAGGAGCACCTGACGGCCGCCGGCGACTGCATCATCGGGGTGGCGGCGGAATACGGCTCCGCAGGGCTCCCACCAGAATTCCGGAAGGTGCTCTGCTATGACGACGCGGTACTCCTCACCCGGCTCATCGCAGGGGATCTCCGGGTGGAGGTCCGTTCCCGGGGATCCGCAGCCCTCTCGTTCACCCACCCGGCCGACATGGTCTGGAGGCGGAGCCGGTTCGTGGACGGGAGAACCGTGGGGATCCTCTCCGACCGTACCGCGGCAACCCTGCCGAGGGAGCTGATCGCACTTTTGCGCAAAGGCGGGACCCTCGTGGTGGAGATGACGGCGGCGCGGCCCGGTTGAAGCATGGGCTGAGGGGCAGTTCTCTCCTTTTACCAGCCGGGGAGTGACCGGGGTATGGTGCGGGAGGGGGCCAGCCCCCTCCCGGTCCCTCCCCCACGACATGAGGATGGACTCACCACGTCGGTAGTTACCCAAGTGAAGAGGAATCACGGAACACCGGCGGGGGGTGCCCACGCGGCAGGGGCGGCGAGCCCCCGAGGCATCTCAGTACTCCGTATCATAAGGTGAGTGAACCGTGCTGGAAAATCCACCTGAACCAGCCGAGAGGGTCGTGGCGTGAGCGCCACTTTCGCACCCTGCGTTCTCTTTTTACCTGAGTAACACCCACCACTCACCATAACCGTATGACGTATCTGCTCTGGGTGGCGGCCTTTGGCACGGCGGTGGTCTATTTCCTCTGGTTCCGGGACGTGCGGATCTTCCGCCGCACGGGGCTCCCCGGCTACCGGAAGGCGGCATACCGGGGGGTCCTGTACGCGGCCCTCGCGCTCCTAGGACTCGGTATCGCCCTGTCGCCGGCCTGGGAAGCCCTCGGCATCGGGGTTGTCCTGCTCGCGCTCATTCTCCAGGGCCGTGAGGGGAAGGAGCGGATCTGGACCTCCGAGACGACGGCCCAGCGTTTCTTCGGCAGCGCGAGGCGCATGAAAGATAAACCACCGGGAAGAGATCAGTAGGAGAAGGAGGAGCATGCTGCAGAGGCCGAGGGGGACACGGGATTTCCTTCCCGAGGAGATGGAGGCACGGCGCACGCTGGAGGGGACCTTCCGGGACCGGGCGCGGAGATGGGGATACCGGGAGATCGCGACACCGGAGTTCGAACACCTGGAGCTCTTCACCCTCCGATCCGGGGAGGGGATCGTGGAAGAGATGTACACCTTCGAGGACAAGGGGGGACGGAAGCTGGCGCTGCGCCCCGAGATCACCGCATCGGTTCTCAGGATGTACGTGAACGAGGCGAGGGTGATCCCAAAACCCCTTCGGTGGTTCTACTTTGCAGACTGCTTCCGGTACGAGCGGCCCCAGAAAGGCCGGTACCGCCAGTTCTGGCAGTTCGGGGCAGAGCTGATCGGGGCCGACGGCCCCCGGGCGGATGCGGAGGTGATCCTTCTGGCCCACGACCTGCTGGCTGCTGCAGGGGCACGGTTCGAGATCCGTGTGGGTCACCTGGCTCCGGTCACCTCCCTGCTCCGGGACCTGGATCCCGCGGACAGAAAACGGGTGATGGTGTTCCTGGACAAGCATGATGCCACCGGCCTCGGGGCGTTCCTGGCGGAAAAGGGCCTGGTGGACCTCCCGGACCGGCTCCAGGCCCTGCGGGGCATCCGGGACCTCTCCGAGCTCTGGGAGATTATCGGGGATATCCCTGAGAAGGCCAGGATCCAGGAGATGATCGGCCTCCTGGATGCCGAGGGGATCCGCTACTCCCTGGACTTCGGGATCGCGAGAGGCCTGGATTACTACACCGGCATGGTCTTCGAAGGGTTCGGGGAGAACCTGGGGGCCGAGAACCAGATCCTTGGCGGGGGAGCGTACCGGCTCGCCCACCTCTTCGGGGGCGATGACGTGGCATCGGTGGGATTCGCCATCGGCTTCGACCGGGTGATGGTCTCCCTGGGGGAGCGGCCGGCGGCGCAGGGACTCCGGGTGGCGGTGCTGGCCACGGAGGACGGCCGGGCACGGGCCTTCACCGTGGCCCGGGCCTTCCGGGACGCGGGGGTGACCGCAGTCCTGGACCTCTCGGAGCGGTCCATCTCTGCCCAGCTCTCCCATGCGGCGAAGTCGGCGGAGTTTGCCGTGATCCTGGGGAAGCGGGAGGCGGAGGCCGGGACCGTGACCCTGAAGGACCTGAGGACAGGGGAGCAGCGGGAGGTGCCGCTCCCCGACGCCGTCAAAGAGGTGAAGCGGTCTGACGCTCGCTGACGAGCTGGCGAGAAAGCAGCGCAGCATCAGCATCGCCGAGTTCTTTGAGAAGAACAAGCACCTGCTGGGCTTCGACTCCCCCACCCGGGGGATCATCACCACCGTGAAGGAGGCGGTGGACAACGCGCTGGACGCCTGCGAGGAGGCGGGCGTCCTCCCGGACCTGTTCATCGGGATCCGGAAGGTCTCGGAGGACGTGTACCGGATCACGGTGGAGGACAACGGGCCCGGGATCGTCCCTGCCCAGGTCCCCTTCGTCTTCGGAAAACTCCTCTACGGATCCCGGTTCCATCAGGTCCGCCAGTCCCGGGGGCAGCAGGGGATCGGTATCTCGGCGGCTGTTCTCTATGCGCAGCTGACGACAGGCCTCCCCACGGTCGTCATCTCCCGGACGGACCCGAAGGAGAAAGCCCACCGGTTCGAACTGGCCATCCACGTGGAAACCAACGAGCCCCACATCGTCTCGCAGAAAGAGATCGACTGGGACCGGACCCACGGGACCCGGGTGGAGATCGAGCTCAAAACCTCCCTCACGGCCAAGAAACGGCTGCTGGAGTACCTGAAGTACACGTCGGTGGTGAACCCGCATGCCCGGCTCATGGTGGATGTGGATGGCGAGAAGCTGACCTTCGAGAGGGTCTCGGCGGAACCCATCGCGTGCCCCCAGGCGATCCAGCCCCACCCCCACGGGATCGAGCTGGGGGCGCTGAAGCGGATGGCCGAGGCCTCCCCCGACCCCCTGGGCGAGTTCCTGGTCAATTCCTTCTCCCGGGTGGGG
This sequence comes from Methanomicrobiales archaeon, assembly GCA_028678555.1. GTDB lineage: Archaea > Halobacteriota > Methanomicrobia > Methanomicrobiales > JACTUA01 > JAJRCY01. The sequence continues at coordinate 5,767 of JAJRDF010000016.1, read as the reverse complement.
AAGAAAGCCGCCGCCGAGATCGGTGCCGCGGCGGGGCTGGAGCCCGGGCGGAAGGTGAAGGCCCTCTCCACTGAGGAGCTGAAGCGGCTCCACGCGGCGTTCCAGTCCGTGGAGGTGCCGGCGCCGCCCGCGGCGCAGTGCCTCTCGCCCATCGGCGAGGAGCTGATCCGGCAGGGGCTGGACAAGGAGTTCCAGCTGGACTTTGTGAAGGCCCGGAGCCGGCCACCGTCGGTGTACAGCGGCCACCCGTTTGTCGTCGAGGCGGCCATCGGGTACGGCGGCCGGCTTCCCGCCGAGGACCGTGCCCTGATCCTCCGGTTTGCCAACCGCGTCCCCCTGATGTACCAGCCGGGGGCCTGTGCCATCACCCAGGCGGTCTCGGACGTGAACTGGAAGCAGTACGGGATCTCCCAGCAGGGCCTCCCCATGGGCCCCGTCCTGGTGCTGGTCCACGTGGCCTCGACCAACGTCCCCTTCACGAGCGAGTCCAAGGATGCCATCGCTGCCATCCCGGAGATCACAAAGGAGATCGATCTCGTGCTCAAGGACCTGGGCCGGGAGCTGAAGCAGTTCCTCTCACGGCGGGACCGCCGGAAGGCCCAGGACGACCGGGCACGGGCCATCTGCTCCATCATCCCGGAGATCGCGGCGAAGGTGAGCGAGATCGTGGAGAAACCCCTGGTCGACACCTCCCCGCTGGAGGGGAAGATCATGCGCCGGGTGGTGGCCAAGAAGTGGACCGCAGACGGGACAGTCCATCTCTCCCTCCGGAACTACACCGACAAGGAGGTGACGCTCTCCCTCTATGACCTCTCAACCGACGACGGAACCGGGGTGAAACCGAAACCGGCCTACTCGGACCAGGCAGGGGACGACTTCACCCGGGTCTGGCAGGTGACCCTGGGTCCCGACGAGGGGTGGGACGCCACCTACCGGGGGAAGGGCGGCGGGCGCATCGACCTCCGGGGAGTGGAGGATACGCAGAAAGTGGTGGTGGACCTGGATGTCTAAAGAGGAACTGGACACGAGGGCGGCGAAGGGCCTCCTCGAGATTGCAGAGGCCTGGTACCGGCAGATGAAGGAGGGGGAGATCCCGTACATCACCCTCCCCACCCGGACAAAGCAGAACATCGCCTTCGATGACCGGACCGAGGTCTGGAAGTACGGCGAGCGGGAATCGATGCGCAGCGCCTCCACCGAGAAGTCGGCGGTCCACCTCCTGAAGATGGCCTACGTCATCGGGTTCATCCGGCAGCAGCTGAAGGAGGACCGGTCCTCGACGCTCAGGGAGCTCTACTACATCACCGAAGGATGGAAGCGGGCCAAGTTCGAGACCCAGGACGAGTCCAACTACCTGGTGGAGGACCTGGAGATCCTGGCTGATATCCCCCGGGAAGGGTTCCACCTCCGCCCCGAGGAGGACGGGGCCGGCGTCTTCGGCCCCCTGCGCATCAAAGAATCCACCCGCCGGGGTGAACGGGTTCTCCACTGCCAGGATGATGTGGGCGAATCGGGCTACCAGATCCCGAACAACCTGGAGACGGTGGAGCTCCTGGACCACTCGGCGAAGTTCGTGGTGGCGATCGAGACCGGCGGGATGTATGCACGGCTCATCGAGAACGGCTTTGACGACGACTACCACGCCATCCTGGTCCACCTGAAGGGGCAGCCGGCCCGTTCCACCCGGCGGCTCCTCCACCGGCTGAACGAGCAGTTCCACCTGCCGGTCGTGGTCTTCACCGACGGCGACCCCTGGTCCTACCGGATCTACGCCTCGGTGGCCTACGGAGCCATCAAGAGCGCCCACATGTCCGAGCTCCTGGCCACGCCGGAGGCCAAGTTTCTCGGGGTCCAGCCCACCGACATCCGGGTCTACAACCTTCCCTCCGATAAGCTCACCGACAAGGACGTGGAAGCCCTGAAGGCTGAGCTCACGGATCCGCGGTTTGCCACCGACTACTGGAAGAAGGAGATCTCCCTGCAGCTGGAGATGCAGCTGAAGTCGGAACAGCAGGCGTTTGCCGCCCGGGGCCTGGACTTCGTGACCAACGAGTACCTGCCCACCCGGCTCGCCGACATGGGCGTTCTCTGACGGGCCGGTGTGACCCCGGCAGGGGACTATTGGCACCGGATACACATGCCGGTCCCTCACCCGGTGAGGATGTCTCTCCGTATTGGTGATGGTTCTGAAGTGCGGATCTACCGGCGGGGGGTGCCCACGCGGCGGGGGCGGAGCCGCGGCGGAGCCCCCGAGAGCGTCTCACCAGCATGCAGATTATCGAGAAAACTGTCATGGGCCGTTCAATATTCTCCGCTGCAGGGGTCGCAGCGGGGGCGGAGCCACAGCGGAGCCCCCCGAGAGCATCTCACCAGTACCACTGATGTCCCGGGAACCGGGGGATCACCATGGAGGGAGCCATCCCCGCGGGGGGTGCGTCAGGCCCGGTTGCTTCGGGCCGCGGCCAGCATGTCCCGGAGGGACTGGGCCAGGGTGAAGGAGGGGCACCACCCGGTGGTCTCCATCAGGAACCGGTTGTCGCTTCTCTGAGAGGGGACCGCTACCATCGGCGGGGTCTCCGGAAGATCCACCCGGTAGCTCCGGCCGGTGATCCGTTCCAGGTGCATCAGCACCTCGGCCACGGAGTGGCTCCGTCCCGACCCGATGTTGAAGGCACGCCCTGCGCACCGGCCACTGAACTCCGGGTGGAGCAGGAGGAGCGAGAGGGCTGCCGCCACGTCCCGTGCATCCACAAAGTCCCTCCGTGATCCGGTCTCGGCGAGCGAGAGCCGGTCACCCTCTCCCCGCTCAATGGCTGCCACCTGCGAGACGATGGACCCGCAGACAAAGGCAGGGGACTGGCCGGGCCCCATCAGGTTGAACGGCCGGGCCACGGCCACGGGAAGGCCGTGGACCCGGAACGCCGCCCGGGCCAGGAGATCCTGGGCAGCCTTGGCCACCCCGTAATTCCCCACCGGGAGAAGGGGAGCCGATTCCGGGATGGGGTCCAGGGGCGATGCCCCGTACTCGGCAGAGGATCCGGCGACCACGACCCGGGCACCGGGTGCCAGGGACCGGAGCGATTCCAGCAGGTGACCGGTGGCTACCACGTTTGCCTCCAGGAGCTCGCCCAGGCTCCCGCGGTTGCGGCCTGCCAGGTGGGCGACGGCATCGGGGGATGCCCTGCGGACCAGCTGGTCGGTCTCCCCCTGGTCGGAGAGGTCAGCCCTCAGCACGGTGACGCCGGCCACTGGCTCCGGGATCGTATGGTGCGCCTGGCAGGTCACCTCCACGCCCTCGCCGGGAAGGCTCCGGAGGGTGCGGATCAGGTGGCCGCCGAGAAATCCGCTCCCGCCGGTGACGAGCACCCTCATGGCAGGAACCGCTCCCGGTACTCCCCGAACTCCTCCATGGCCCTCGCGTAATCGTCCGGTCTCCCGATGTCCAGCCAGTAGCCGTCGAAGGGATAGCTGAAGACCGGATCTCCCCGCCGGACCATCTCGAGCATCAGCTCGTCGAATCCGAAGGGTCTCCCCCGGGGAACCCGCTCCAGGATCTCCCTCTGGAAGACGTAGATACCCATGGAGACATCGAACCGGTACTCCGGCTTCTCCCGGAACCCGCGGATCCGCAGGTCACTGTCGTGCTCCAGCACTCCGAAATCCACCTTCACCTGGCGGGTACAGGTGGCGATGGTCGCAAGTGCCCCTTTCTCCCGGTGTGCCCGGATCAGTGCCCGGTAGTCCAGGTCCGTGAGGATATCCCCGTTCATCACCATGAAGGTCCCGGCGAGATCGGGTATCAGGTGGAGGGGCCCGATGGTCCCCCGCGGCTCCGCCTCGTGGCTGCAGCGGATCCGGAGGCCCGGGTGGGGGTTGCCTGCCAGGTACGCCTGGATCAGCTCGTGCAGGTAACCGGTGCTGATGATCACGTCATCGAAGCCGGCTCTCTCCAGCTGCCGGAGGATCACCTCCAGGATCGGGTGGTCCCCGATGGGCATCAGGGGCTTGGGGAGGACGGTGGTGTAGGGAAGGAGACGCCTGCCCCGGCCCCCGGCAAGGATAATCGCCTGCATCTCCGGCTCCTATACCGTATAGACGGATGCCTTGTAGGCACCCAGGTGTTCCCTGATCCAGGCGATGGTCCGGTCCAGCCCCTCCTCCAGCCTCACCCGTGGCTTCCACCCCAGCACGGTCCCCGCGAGGGAGGGGTCACAGATCAGCTGCATCACCTCGCTCGCCTCCGGCCGCACACGGGCCTCCTCCGCGAGGAGGGTGGCACCGGGGTTCACGCGGGAGATGATCAGCGCCGCGAGATCGCCGATGGTCACCCCGCGGCCCGTCCCGGTGTGGATCACCTTCCCCACGGCCCCGTCCGCCTCTGCCATCCGCAGGAAAGCCTGGACTGTGTCCTCCACATAGGTGAGGTCCCGCACCGGTGTGAGCGATCCCAGGCGGATCGTGTCAGAGGTGAAGGCCTGGGTGATCAGGGTGGGGATCACGGCCCGGGCTGACTGGCGGGGGCCGAAGGTGTTGAAGGGCCGCAGCGTAGCCACGGGGACACCGAAGGAGCAGTAGTAGGACTCGGCGATCTTGTCGGCCCCGATCTTGCTCGCCGAGTAGGGGGACTGGGCCTGGAGGGGATGCCGCTCATCGATGGGCGTGTAGACCGCCGTCCCGTACACCTCGGAGGTGGAGGTATGGACCACCCGTTCCACCCGGGCACGGCGGCAGGCCTCCATCACGTGCAGGGTCCCCCTCACGTTGGTGTCCACGTAGGATCCCGGTGCCACGTAGGAGTAGGGGATGCCGATAAGGGCTGCCAGGTGAAAGACGATCTCCTTTTCCTGGACCGCCGCGGCCACGCTGGAAGCGTCGGTCACATCGCCCAGGACGACCCTCAGCCGGTCACCGTGGGCGCCGGCCCGCTCCTCCAGCATCCCCCAGTCGTTGCGGGCGTTGTAGTGGACAAAGGCGGTGACGTCAGCGTTCCGTTCCACCAGCGCATCCACCAGGTGGCTGCCGATGAAGCCGCCGGCACCTGTCACCAGTACCCTCTTCCCGTTCCACCTCATCCGCGTCGGCTCCTCCTCGCGTGTGCCATCTCCTCATACTCTTCTTCCACGCCGCGCATTAAAACCTGCCAGTCCCCCCGGGCCCGGACCGTCTCCCGCGCGCGGGTCCCCAGGGAGCGGCGGAGGTCCGGGTCCCGGACCAGCCGGAGGATCCCCACGGCCAGTGCTTCGGGGTTCCCGGGCGGGATCAGGAGGCCGTTCTCCCCGTCCTGTACCCACTCGGGGACACCCCCCACGGCGGTGGCGATGCAGGGCAGGCCCGAGGACATGGCCTCCAGGAGGGAGACCGGTGTCCCGTCGGAGGTGGCCGTGGAGACGAAGATGTCGGCGTCGCGGAGGTCTCCGGGTACCCGGTCGTAGCCGGTCCGTGGAGAAAAGGTGGCGGGCCCGTCCAGGCCCAGGGATGCGACGCGCGCCCGGATCATCTGCTCCTCGGGGCCATCGCCCTTCAGGAGGAGGTGGATGCCGGGTTCCGCGGCGCGGGCCCGGGCGAACCCGTCCACCAGTGTTGTGCTGTCATAAACCGGAAAGAACCCCCGGTTGGAGAAGACGGTCACGGGATCGCCGCGTGCGTAATCCCGGTGATCCGGTGAGAAGGCGGCGGTATCGATCCCGAAGGGCACGTGCCGGATCTTCTCCGGCGGAATCCCGTAGTCAGCGATGATACGCTCCCGGAGGTGCTCCGACACGGCATG